>DVIY01000099.1 GCA_018710915.1 Candidatus Gallacutalibacter pullistercoris | reverse complement strand
GGGGAAAGCCTGTTCGAAAAAATTGACAAATTGCTCAAAAACTGCCAAAAGGGGGCATGGAACGTTAAAATATGGGAAATACTACAAAAAGCCATGGAATTCTGCAGAAGCTTTTACAGCATCCCGCAGGGACAAGGAGGTAAATTGCTTGACACCTGTGGGGATGTACGGTAAAATAAATAAGAATGTTCAGTTCGGACTTTCGGGCTTTCCTCGGATTCAGGAAGTCCTTTTTCATATTTCCGGGCGGGAGTCCGTTTTTCAGCTATACTATTATGGCTGGCTTTTAAAAACTTTTCAATCTGTTGAACACATGTACAGGTAGAAGGAACGCTGTCTGCATGGTTCCTGCAGAGGGTCGTGCCTGCGGGGCAGAGGACGGATTGTTTTGTTATATTGATTTTGGCACACAGAGAACACAGCCCTGCCGCCCGTTGCGGAGGAAGGTCCTTTTGTGATGCCCTTACTGGAGGTTATTGTGTGATAAAAAAGAATACAAATTCTGCGCAGGCGGTGGAAAACCGCTCACACCGTCCGCGCACGGCGAAAGCCGAAAAAACAGAGAAGCCGATGGATGCACCGCTGTACCAGAAGGTTCTTCTGCCGAAACGGATGAAAGTGGCACAGCCTGCGGCAGAAGCCATGGCTATCGGGGCCGAAACGCCGGCCCGTACGCGCCGCAGCGAAAATTCCCGTCCCAAAAAACCTGTTTCCAAAAAGAAAGGGCGCCAGGCCCCTCAAAAACCCTCGATGAAGGTTTATTTTCTGGGCGGTTTGAACGAAATCGGAAAAAACTTTACTTTGTTTGAATGTGGCAGCGATATGATGATCCTCGACTGCGGTATGGCATTCCCCACCGATGACATGCTGGGTGTGGATCTGGTTTTGCCGGATTTTACCTTTGCTGAGCGTAATGCCGATAAAATCCGCGGTATCGTCCTGACACACGGTCACGAAGACCATATCGGCGCGCTGCCGTATCTGCTGAAAAAAGTGAATCTGCCAATTTATGGAACTGCCCTGACACTGGGACTGGTAGAAGGCAAGCTTAAGGAGCACGGCCTGCACAATAAGGTTTCGCTGCATGTCACCAATCCCGGCCAGAGTGTCAAAATGGGCTGTATGACGGCAGAATTTATCCATGTGAACCACTCGATTTCCGACGCGGTGGGCGTAGCGATTCACAGCCCCGCCGGAACCGTAGTGCATACGGGCGACTTTAAAATCGACTGTACCCCCACACAGGGAGGCATGATCGATCTGGGCCGTTTTGCCGAGCTGGGTAGAGAAGGCGTGCTGGCATTGATGGCCGATTCTACGAACGCCGAACGCCCCGGTTATACCCAGACGGAGCAGAAGGTTTTTGCAACTTTTGATAACCTGTTCAAGCAGGCCGAAAAAGACCGCCTGATTATTGCGACATTTGCTTCCAATATCAGTCGTGTGCAGCAGATTATCAACTGCGCGGTAAAGTATGGAAGAAAAGTAGCGCTTTCCGGCCGCAGCATGCTCAACGTAATGGGCATTGCCACCGAGCTGGGGTATCTGGATGTGCCGGACGGCGTTTTAATTGATATTGATTTGATTAACCGGTATCCCAAAGAGCAGATCGTACTGGTAACCACCGGCAGCCAGGGTGAGCCTATGTCTGCGCTGACCCGTATGGCCTTTGCCGACCACCGCAAAGTGGAGGTCGGCCCCGGGGATACGATTATCATCTCGGCCCGCCCGATTCCCGGTAACGAGAAGATGGTCGGCACCGTCGTGGATGAGCTCCTCAAACGCGGATGCAGTGTCGTGTATGAGTCGATGTATGAAGTGCATGTTTCCGGCCACGCCTGCCAGGAAGAGCTCAAGCTGATGCAGGGGATTGTGCGTCCCCAATATTTTATCCCTGTGCATGGTGAACAGAAGCACCTGCGCAAGCATGCCAGCCTGGCCAGCGCTATGGGCATGGACAGCCAGAACATTTTTATTGGTGATGTGGGCAGCTGCGTTGAATTGAATGAAAATTATATGAAGGTTTTGCCCCCTGTACCGGCTGGCCGCGTGATGGTGGATGGCCTGGGTGTAGGCGATGTGGGCAGTATCGTGCTGCGTGACCGCAAACATCTGGGAGAAGACGGCCTGATCGTAGTGGTGTGTACCATCGAGGCGGGGACCGGCCGGGTGCTTTCCGGCCCGGATGTGGTTTCACGGGGCTTTGTATATGTGCGTGAATCTGAGCCGCTGATGGATGAGGCGAAGAAGCTGGTGTATTCCATTTTAGAGAGCAGCGCAGAAAATAATGTGCATGACTGGAGCACGCTGAAAACGCGGATCAAAGATGGTCTTTCCCGTCTGCTGTATGAGCGTACCCGGAGAAGCCCGATGATTCTTCCGATCATCATGGAAGTATAAGCAGCGTGATTTTTCGGGTATGTTCCGTTACGGCAGAAACCGGATGCCCCGGTAGCTTGCAAAGGAGTCGTTTGAATTGAAACGTCGCAGGATCTGGATCTCATCCCCTGTCTATTATGTGCTGGCAGCCGCTATGCTTTGCATGGCAGGCATCAGCTTTTACTGGAGCCCTATTGCGTTTGTAATAGAGGCAGTATTGGCAGTGGCAGCGTGTATTGTGGTGCTGGTAGGGGAAAAAAGGTTTAAAATGCATATCGGCAGCGCGGTTCGGGCTGCAAAGAACGTGCTTACGGCACAGGATTACGAGGCGCTGAATACGTTTTCCATACCGGTAGCCGCTACAGCTGAAGAAGGCGACCTGGTATGGGCGAACGAAGTTTTCTTACAGGCAATCAGCGGCCGAAAGGATATCCGGGGCGATAATGTGCTGCGCTTTATCTACCCCAAAACGCTGCATCAGGTCATTTCTGACCATGGAGCAAATGTCAAAATCCAGGACCGGGAGTATACTGTCCATGCAGTGCGCACGATCCGCGGATATGTTCTGTATTTTATTGATGATACCTATTACAAGGAAATTAACCGGCAATATAATGAACGAAGGCCCGTTGTCGCTATTATGGCGTTTGACAACCGGGAAGAACTCGCCCGTGATTCTTCCGGTATGGAGGATGCCCGCATTGCCTCTGAGGTAGAAAGTGTTCTGACCCAATGGGCACTGGATATGGGCGGTTTTTTGAAAAAGCTTTCAGGCGGGCGCTTCCTGATGATGACAGATGAAGCCCATATCGTAGCAGCCAAAGAAAAACGTTTTGAAATACTTGATAAAGTCCGTGAAATCAAAACTTTGGAAAACCGCCGTGCCACCGTTTCGATTGGCGTGGGGCGCGGCGCCGCCGATTTGCAGGAAAGCGAACACTGGGCGCGCCAGGCGCTGGACATGGCGCTGGGGCGCGGCGGCGATCAGGTCGCAGTAAAGCAGAAGGATGACATGTATGAGTTTTTCGGGGGCCTTTCAAAAGGCGTTGAAAAACGCGACAAGGTTCGTACCCGTGTTATCGCTGCAACGCTTTCTGACCATATCAACGCCAGTGATGTGGTGCTGATTATGGGCCACAAATTCAGTGATCTGGATTCTGTCGGTTCAGCAGTGGGCATGTGGAGCGCTGTGACAAAAGGCCTGGGGCGCGAGGCGTTTATTGTCATTGACAGGGAACAGTCGCTGGCAAAACAGATTATTGTCAGTATGGAAAAGGTCACGCAGGACCGCAAAATTTTTATTGAGCCATGGGAAGCACAGGCGATGATTACCGGACGTACTCTGCTGATTGTGGTGGACACCCATTCCCCCACCTTTGTAGAAAGCCCGGATGTTTTACGCCAGGTACCGCGTGTGGTTGTTATTGACCATCACCGTATGATGGTCAAGCATATTGACAACGCAATTGTGTTTTACCACGAGCCGTATGCCAGCTCGGCCTCTGAAATGGTTGCTGAACTGGTGCAGTATATCAGCAGCAATTGCCTGGGCCGCGTAGAGGCGGAAGCCCTGATGGCGGGCATTATGCTGGATACCAAGAGCTTTGTGCTGAAAACCGGCGTGCGTACCTTTGAGGCTTCTGCTTATCTGCGGCGGCGCGGCGCCGATACCGTTGAAGTCAAGCGCCTGTTTTCAAACAGCATCGATACATATAAGGCAAAATCGCAGCTGGTTTCCAGCGCCGAAATTTACAATAACTGTGCGATTGCCTGCTCTTCCGAAAATATCCCCGATATCCGGGTGGCTTCGGCACAGGCAGCAGATGAACTTCTGTCCATTCAGGGGGTTACGGCTTCTTTTGTGCTCTTCCAGAGTGGGAATTCGGTGAGCATTTCTGCGCGTTCCCTGGGCGATGTCAACGTACAGATTCTGATGGAAGCGCTGGGCGGCGGCGGCCACCTGACCATGGCGGGCGCGCAGCTGGAAAATTCCACGCTGCGGGATGCACGCCAGCAGCTGATTGTCGTTTTGAACGAACAGCTGGAATCTGCCACACAGCATACCATGTAACGGCATTTTGCCGTTTTCAAAATAAAAAATAATGCCGGCATTGCCCGGCTGCATGTAAAAGAAAGGAATGATATTGTCATGAAGGTAGTACTGCTTGCAGATGTAAAGGGCAGCGGAAAAAAAGGGGAGCTTGTCAATGTATCCGACGGCTATGCCCGCAACTTTTTGTTCCCCAGAAAGCTGGCCAAAGAGGCTAACGCACAGGCTATGAACGAGCTGAAAAACGCTGAAGAAGCAAAAGCGTATAAGATTAAGACCGAAACCGAGGCAGCCCAGAAGGCTGCTGCGATTCTGGAAGGCAAGACCGTAAAGGTAACCGGCAAAGCCGGCCAGGGCGGCCGCCTGTTCGGTTCTGTCACCGGCAAGGAAATTGCCGAAGCGCTGAAACAGCAGTTCAAGGTAGAAGTGGACAAGAGAAAAATCTCTGTGGACGGCGATATCAAGGCATTTGGCAACTATCCCTGCGAAATCAAGCTGTATGCCGGAATCACCGCCAAGATGTATGTAATGGTGGGCGAAAAAGAGTAATTTCGCAAGCAACGGGATTCGTCAGGAGAAAATTTTGTGAGTACACATAGAAAATGACCGGCGTTTTCCATCAGAAAACCTGACAGTCCGCTGCTGTCAGGTTTTTTCCGGTTTTCAACTCTGGTTCAGCTGGGATTTGGGAAAGGAGTGAACAAAGTTGCCGGAAAACAGCAGTACAGGTACGCTGCATACGCAGTCGGTTCCCGGTATGGCAATGCCGTTCAGCCCGGAGGCCGAGCAGTCGGTTTTGGGGGCAATCCTCCTGGATTCCTCCTGTATGGACCGGGTAACAGAATATATTCCGAGGGCAGAGTATTTTTATCAGGTGAATAATGCCCTGATTTACGAAGCAATGCTAAGCCTTTTCACAGCCGGGCGTCCCGTGGATTTTGTCACGGTTCTGGAACAGCTGAAAGAAAACGGAGATTTTGACGAATCTTCCGGCAAGGTTTACCTGATGCAGCTGGCGCAGTTTGTGCCCATTATTTCGCATGTGGAAGATTATGCGAAAATTGTCCGCGATAAATACGATGTGCGCACGCTGATTCTGGCGGCGCGGGGAATTCTGGATGATGCGATAGAGGGAAGTACAGACGCCTCTACCCTGCTGGATTCTGCGGAACAGCGCATATTTGATATCCGGCGGGGAAAAAATATGCAGGGGCTTCAGCCATTGAACGAAGTGATTATCGAAACTTTTGACCGTCTGGACCGGCTGAATTCTCCTGACAGGGATTTATACCGGGGGATTCCTACCGGGATTGGCGAGCTGGACGATACGATTACCGGGCTGAACCGTTCAGACCTGATTATTCTTGCAGCCCGCCCCGGCATGGGGAAAACCAGCTTTGCGTTGAATATTGCGCGGCATGCGGCGGTGACCGCCAGAAAGCGGGTAGCGTTTTTTTCGCTGGAAATGAGCCGGGAGCAGCTGGCTTCCCGCCTGCTTTCTACAGAATCGCTGGTTTCGGGCACTAAGCTGCGTACCGGTGAGTTAAAAGAAGGCGAATGGGCGCGCCTGATTGAGGGAGGGGATATCCTCTCGAAAGCGCCGATTTACCTGGATGATAATTCCAGTATTACCGTACCGGAAATGAAGGCAAAAATCCGCCGGCTGAAGGATGTCGACCTGGTCATCATCGACTATTTGCAGCTGATGAACAGCGCCAGACGTATTGACAACCGTGTACAGGAAATTTCAGAGATTACGCGAAATCTGAAGATTATGGCAAAAGAGCTGAATGTTCCGGTAATTACCCTGTCACAGCTGGCCCGTGGCAGTGAAAAGCGCACAGAACACCGCCCTGTGCTTTCTGACCTGCGCGATTCCGGTTCTATCGAACAGGATGCTGATATCGTCCTGTTTTTGTATCGCGAAGATTACTATCAGAATGGCGACTCTGACGAGGACAGCGATAAAAACAGCGGCGAATGTATCGTGGCCAAAAACCGTCATGGTGAACTGAAAACAGTGCCGCTGCACTGGCAGGGTGAGTTCATGCGTTTTACCTCGCAGGAGATGTTCCGCCATGAATGAAATTTTGCAGAAGGTGCAGAAATGGGCACAGCAGTATAAAATGTTTCCATCCTCTGGCAGGGTGCTGATTGCCCTGTCCGGCGGCGCCGATTCTATTGCCATGGCGCATCTTTTGATGCATTTTCTGCCAAAAGAGCGTATGATATGCGCCCATGTAAACCACGGGATTCGTGGGGAAGAGGCCAACAGGGACGAAGCGTTTGTGCACAGCTGGTGTGAACAGAACGGGCTGGCCCTGCGGGTACTGCATGCAGATGTTCCCTCAGAAGCGCAGAAAAGCGGCGAAGGGCTGGAGGCCTGCGGCAGGCGGATACGCTATGCTTTTTTTGAAGAACTGGCCTGTGCAGAAAATGACCGCATCGCTACCGCCCATACACGCAGCGATCAGGCAGAAACGGTACTCCTTCATCTGCTTCAGGGGGCAGGTGCACGGGGGCTTTCAGGCATCCCGCCGGTGAGAGGTAAAATTATCCGGCCGGTCCTTTGCCTTGGCCGCGCAGACGTTGAATCGTACTGCCGGGAGAATGGGCTTGCTTTTCGCACAGACAGTACGAATTCAGATGTGGCATATACGCGCAACCGGCTGCGGCATCAGGTGCTTCCCCTTCTGCGGGAGATGAACCCCAACCTGGAGCAGTCTCTGGAGCGCACGGCGCTTTCGCTGAGCCGTGATTCAGCATGTCTGGAGCAGATGGCGCATCAGGTATTGGAAACGGCGCGCGTCAAAGAAGGGCTTTCTGCGGCGGCAATTCGCAACGTGCCGGATGCGGTGGCGATCCGTGTGCTTTCTTTTTATTTTCAGGAATGTGGATGTCCGCGTCCCGAAGCTGTCCATCTGGAGCAGGCGCTGGCAGCGTTGCACAAAGGCAGCGGAAGATTGAATCTGCCCGGCGGATTGGAATTGAATGTCTGGCATGACCGGCTTTGTTTGGCTGCGATAAAAGCTATACCGGAAAAAGGTACGGCCATTCATATAACAGGCCCGCAAACCAGGCTTTGGGACGGCAGAACCCTGTTTCTGGAAGTTTTTCCGGTTTCTGAAATCAAAAACCGCATAAAATTTCATAATTTGTTATTTCCTATTTTGATGGACTATGATACAATAACACATAGCCGGAAAATAGTAACGGTTAGAACGCGCCGTGCGGGCGACCGTTTTTCTCCGGCAGGAAGAGGGCTTAGTAAGTCCCTCAAAAAATTCTTCAGTGAACAGCGGGTACCTGCGGCAAAGCGAGAACATCTTGTGCTTTTAGAGATGGGCGGCGAATTGCTGTGGGTCGAGGGGTTCGGTGTGTGTGACCGATGTAAGGTTCGTCCCGATACTCAAAATGTCCTGATGCTCCGTTTGGAGCAGGAAAAGGAATTTGTTGGCGATACTGAATAACAGAGGGGCTTTGCGGCTCCGGGAAAGGCGTGACAGAAATGGCACAAAACACAAACAACAGTATGATGAAGGATATTCAGGAAGTTCTTCTCAGCGAAGAAAAGCTTCAGCAGATCGTCCAGGATATTGGTGCCCAGATCAGCCGTGATTATGAGGGGAAAAAGCTGCTGATGGTAAGTATCCTCAAGGGTTCTGTTGTATTCATGGCAGATTTAATGCGGGCAATCACGATTCCGTGCCGGATCGATTTTATGGCGGTTTCCAGTTATGGTTCCGGTGCAAAAACCTCCGGCGTTGTCAAGATTATCAAAGATCTGGATATTCCGCTGGAAGGGTACGATTTGCTGATCGTAGAGGATATTCTGGACAGCGGTATGACACTGAGCTACATAGTGGATATGTTGAAATCCAGAGGCCCCAGAAGCATCCGGATCTGCACTCTGTTTGATAAACCGGAGCGGCGTATGGCAGAAGTAAAAGCCACTTATGTGGGTACGCAGGTCCCCGATGCCTTTATCGTGGGCTACGGCCTTGATTATGATGAAAGATACCGCAATCTTCCTTTTGTGGGCATTTTAAAGCCCGAGGTTTATGGCGAGTAAAATACAGGTTTTGCAGGATGCAGGCCCCTGAAGGAGTGAAGTAAATTTTGGATAACAAAAAGACTGTCCGCAATATTGCGATCTATCTTGGAATTCCGATTTTGCTGTTTGTCATTATTTTTATGCTGCTCAGCAACCGGCAGGTGCAGACCAGCTATAAATATTCGGATATTCTGAATTATTTCGAGTCTGAGCAGGTTACGGCGTACCAGCTGGACTGGGGTACCGGTGAAATGCTGCTCAATGTGACAGAAGATGGGAAAGAAAAGAAAATCAGTTATATAGTTCCCAGCGTAATGAAATTTGACAGCGACGTGCGGGAATACATCCAGTCTTACAACGAGAATCATCCTGATAACAAGATGGTGCAGGATATCCGCCGCCCTGCTGAAACCAGCTGGATTGTGAGCCTGCTGCCTACGATTCTGCTGTTTGGCGGTTTGATTTTCTTCTGGTGGTTTATGTACCGCCGCATGAGCGCCAGCATGGGCGACGCCGGAAAACAGATGAATTTCGGCAAAGCCAAGATTAAAAACATGAACGATGAAAAGCGCAAGACCACCTTTGCCGATGTGGCCGGTGCTGACGAAGAAAAAGAAGAGCTCCAGGAGATTGTGGAGTTCCTGAAAAACCCGAAGAAGTACAATGAACTGGGTGCCCGTATCCCCAAGGGTGTTTTGCTGGTGGGCCCTCCCGGTACCGGTAAAACGCTGTTGGCCCGCGCGGTTGCCGGCGAGGCTGGCGTGCCCTTCTTCTCCATCTCTGGTTCTGATTTTGTAGAAATGTTCGTTGGTGTGGGTGCTTCCCGTGTCCGCGACCTGTTTGACCAGGCCAAGAAAAATTCCCCCTGCATCATCTTTATCGACGAGATTGATGCCGTGGGCCGTCAGCGCGGCGCCGGTTTGGGCGGCGGCCACGATGAACGCGAGCAGACCCTGAACCAGCTGCTGGTTGAAATGGACGGGTTCGGTGCAAATGAAGGCGTCATCATGATTGCCGCCACCAACCGCCCCGATATCCTTGACCCCGCTTTGATGCGCCCCGGCCGTTTTGACCGGCAGGTCATGGTGGGCTATCCGGATATCAAGGGCCGTGAAGAAATTCTGAAAGTCCATGCGAAAGGCAAGCCGATTGCACCCGACGTGGAGCTCAAGACGATTGCAAAATCTACTGCGGGCTTTACCGGTGCCGATTTGGAAAACCTCTTAAACGAAGCCGCGCTGCTGGCTGCCCGCCGCAACCTGCGCGCCATTACCATGGCAGAAATTGAAGAAGCTACCATCAAAGTGGTAGTGGGTACCGAAAAGAAGAGCCGTGTGATGTCTGACAAGGAAAAGAAGCTGACCGCTTATCACGAGGGCGGCCACGCAATTACCACTTACTATTGCAAGCATCAGGACCCGGTACACCAGATTTCCATTATTCCGCGCGGCATGGCAGGCGGTTACACCATGCATCTGCCTACTGAGGACCGTTCTTATCAGAGCCGCAATGAAATGCTGGAAAGCCTGATCGTGCTGCTGGGCGGCCGTGTAGCAGAAGCTTTGGTGCTGGAAGATATTTCCACCGGCGCCTCCAATGATATCGAGCGTGCAACACAGACAGCTCATTCTATGGTCACCAAGTATGGCATGAGCGATACGCTGGGGCCGATCAAGTACGGTTCCGATAACTCTGAACCTTTCCTGGGCCGCGATATGGGCCATATCCGCAATTATTCCGAAGAGACTGCTTCCAAGATTGATGCAGAAGTCAAGCGTATGATTGATAATGCTTATCAGCAGACAGAAGATATTCTGCGCCTGCATATGGACCAGCTGCATCAGGTGGCTCAGTATCTGTTCCGCAACGAGAAGATGAGCGGGGAAGAGTTTGCCAAAATGATGGAAGGCGGCAGCACTGACAGCGGAAATAATGATGATTACTGGAAGGTAGATGGGAACCCGGCGCCTGAAACTCCGTAAAACAGGCGATTTTGACGAATGAAAATTCATGAAAAGGGAAGGCTTTTTCAAAAGCCTTTCCTTTTTCGTGTGTAGGGCGACCTTCGGCTTTTGCCTGCATCTTCTGTATCTTAATTCCCGCCGCAATTGTGAAAAGGAGGCCAGTCTATGGCAAAAAAACCTGCCTATGGCAACGACAGTATTTCTGCCCTCAAAGGCGCCGACCGTGTACGCCGCCGTCCCGCCGTTATTTTCGGTTCCGACGGCCTCGAGGGCTGTGAACATTCGATTTTTGAAATCCTCTCCAACTCCATCGATGAGGCCAGAGAGGGTTTTGGCAATAAAATTATCGTTACCCGATACGAGGACCACTCTGTCGAGGTGGAAGACTTCGGCCGCGGTATCCCGGTGGATTTTAACCAGCGGGAGCAGCGCTATAACTGGGAGCTGGTATTCTGCGAGATGTATGCCGGCGGCAAGTATAACAACGCCCAGGGCGGCAGCTATGAGTATTCCCTGGGCCTGAATGGTTTGGGCCTGTGCGCCACCCAATATGCCGCCGAATATATGGACGTGGACATCCGCAGCGGCGGCAGCCGGTATACCCTGCACTTTGAAAAGGGCGAGAACGTAGGCGGCCTGCATCGGGAGGATTACGCCAAAAAGGACACCGGCAGCCGGATTCGCTGGAAGCCCGATTTGGAGGTGTTCACCGATATCGACGTGCCCGCGGAGTATTATCTGGACATCATCAAGCGGCAGGCCATTGTCAACGATGGCGTGACCTTTATTTTCCGGAACCAGGTAAACGGCAAGTTTGAAACCACCGAGTTTTCCTATGAAAACGGCATTGTAGACCACGCCAAAGAACTGGCCGGGGAGGACAGCCTGACTTCTGTCCAGTTCTGGCAGACGGAGCGTAAAGTACAGGACAGGGCCGACAAGCCGGAATATAAAACAAAAATCAACGTGGCTGTGGCCTTTTCCAACAAAACCCACGCAGCGGAATACTATCACAATTCCAGCTGGCTGGAACACGGCGGCGCACCGGATAAGGCCGTGCGCAATGCCTTTGTCTATCAAATCGATGCATATCTCAAGCAGAATGGGAAATACAATAAAAACGAGAGTAAGATTACTTATCCTGATGTAGAGGACTGCCTGATTATTGTCATTTCCTCTTTCTCCAATGTGACTTCCTACGAGAACCAGACCAAAAAGGCCATCACCAACAAGGGTATCCAGGAAGCCATGGTGGAGATGCTCCGCCATCAGTTGGAGATTTACTTTATTGAGAACCCAATGGATGCAGATAAAATTGCCGGTCAGGTGCTCATCAACAAGCGCAGCCGTGAAGATGCTGAAAAAACCCGTCTGAACCTCAAAAAGAAGCTTACCAGCAATATGGACATGACCAGCCGGGTGGCAAAATTTGTGGACTGCCGCAGCAAGAATCCCGAGGAACGTGAAATTTTTATTGTGGAGGGCGACTCGGCATTGGGTGCCTGTAAACAGGCCCGGAACCCGGATTTTCAGGCTATCATGCCTATCCGCGGCAAAATTTTGAACTGCCTGAAGGCCGATTACGACAAGATTTTCAAAAGTGAGATTATCACTGACCTGATTAAAGTGTTGGGCTGCGGTGTACAGGTAAAATCGAAAGCCAACAAGGAGCTTTCTTCTTTTGATATTAACGCTCTCAGGTGGAATAAAGTCATTCTCTGCACCGATGCCGACGTGGATGGTTTCCAGATTCGCACGCTGCTTTTGACGATGCTTTACCGGCTGACCCCTGATTTGATTCAGGCCGGAAAGGTGTTTATCGCGGAATCTCCTCTGTATGAAATCACCTGCAAAGACGACACTTATTTTGCCTATAACGAGCGGGAAAAGGACGAATTCCTGAAAAAGCTGGAAGGGAAGAAATTTACCATCCAGCGTTCCAAGGGACTGGGTGAAAATGAGCCGGACATGATGAGCTTGACCACCATGAACCCTGAAACTCGCCGTCTGATTAAAGTCTTGCCCACCGACGCAGAGCAGACTGCCGCCGTGTTTGATTTGCTGCTGGGCGATAACCTCACCGGCCGAAAGAGCCACATTGCCGAAAACGGCCATCTGTATATTGACGATTTGGATATTTCATAAGAAAGGGGACGGGAGAAATGGCGAGAAAACGAAGCGACAGCCAGCCTGCCCGGCGTACCGCCAAACCGAAGGGCTATATTGCCGGAGCCGGTGAAGTGGTGGAGCAGCGGATTACTGACACGCTGGAAAAGAACTATATGCCCTATGCCATGAGCGTCATCATGTCCCGGGCCATCCCGGAAATCGACGGGTTTAAGCCTTCTCATCGAAAATTACTTTACACAATGTATAAAATGGGACTACTTAATTCCGGGCGTATAAAAAGCGCCAATATTGTGGGCCAAACCATGAAGCTGAATCCTCATGGCGATGCGGCAATTTACGATACGATGGTGCGTCTGTCCCGTGGCTACGAGGCGCTTTTGCACCCCTATGTGGACTCCAAGGGCAACTTCGGCAAATTTTATTCCCGGGATATGGCGTGGGCTGCTTCCCGATACACAGAAGCGCGTCTGGACGCGTTGTGTCAGGAGCTGTTCAAGGATATCGATAAGGATACCGTGGACTTTGTAGATAACTACGACAATACCATGAAGGAGCCTACCCTGCTGCCTGCCACCTTCCCGTCGGTGCTGGTAAACGCCAACACCGGCATCGCTGTGGGCATGGCCAGTTCCATCTGCCCCTTTAATCTGGCGGAAGTGTGCCAAACCACCATCGCCCGGATGCGTGACCCGGAGCACGACTTGCTTTCCACGCTGCTGGCGCCGGATTTCCCCGGTGGCGGACAAATTATCTTTGACCGCAAGGCTATGGAGGACGTGTACCGCACCGGCCGTGGCGGCATCCGGGTGCGTTCCCGGTATACTTATGATAAATCGGCCAACTGCATCGATATCACCCAGATCCCGCCCACTACCACCATCGAGGCGATTGTAGAAAAGGTCATCGAGCTGGTGAAGCAGAGCAAGGTGAAAGAAATCGCCGACGTCCGCGACGAAAGCGGCCTGGAAGGCCTGAAAATTACCATTGACCTGAAACGCGGCGTTGACCCGGACAAGCTGATGCAGCGGCTTTTCAAAATGACGCCTCTGGAAGACACCTTCTCCTGTAACTTTAATGTACTGATTGCCGGTACCCCCAAGGTGTTGGGTGTGGGCGAGCTGCTGGACGAATGGACAGCATTCCGCATTGAATGTGTGCGCCGCCGTACCTATTACGATTTGCAGCAGAAGCAGCAGAAGCTGCACCTGCTGCGGGGCTTGCAGGCGATTTTGCTGGACATCGACAAGGCCATTGCCATTGTGCGGGGCACAGAGGAAGAGCAGGAAGTGGTGCCCAACCTGATGATTGGTTTTGGCATCGATGAAACCCAGGCCGAATATGTGGCGGAAATCAAGCTGCGCCATCTGAACCGGGAGTATATCCTCAAGCGCACGGAAGAGATTGACCAGCTGGAAAAAGAGATTGCCAATTTGCAGGCGGTCCTGGAATCCAAAACACGGGTAAAGAATATCATTATCCGTGAGCTGGAGGCCGTGGCGAAAAAGTATGGCCAGCCGAGAAAAAGCCAGCTGATTTATGCCGGAGAGATTGAGGAGTATTCCCCTGAAGAGGATATTCCGGATTATGCGGTGAACCTATTCTTTACGGCAGAAGGATATTTCAAGAAAATCACACCCCTTTCGCTGCGTATGAGCGGCGAACAGAAGCTGAAAGAAAACGACCATATCACCCAGCAGGTGGAGGCCACCAATAACACGGAGCTTTTGTTCTTTACCGATAAATGCCAGGTGTACAAAACCCGTGCCAGCGAATTCTCGGATACCAAAGCCAGTGTGCTGGGAGAGTATATTCCCGCAAAGATGGGGATGGAAGAGGGCGAGAGCGCCGTTACTATGACGGTAACGAAAGACTATGCAGGCTTTATGCTGTTTGTGTTCGAAAACGGCAAAATAGCGAAAGTGGAAATGAGTGCTTATGCCACCAAAACCAACCGGAAGAAGCTGGTAGGTGCTTACAGTGACAAATCCCCGCTGACAGCGGCGCTGTATGTACCACAGGACTGCGAAATTCTGCTTACTTCATCAGCAGGCCGCCTGCTGCTCATGCATACCGGCTCTATCCAGAGTAAATCCAGCCGGAATACCCAGGGTGTGGCGGTGATGACCCTCAAACGGGGGCAGAAAGTCATACGGGCGCAGGTTTACGAAGAGGAAATGCTGAAAAAGCCCGACCGTTACCGTAAGGCCATCCCTGCATTGGGCGCCATGCCTGCTGCAGAAGAGACACAGGGTGAGCAGATGAAGCTATAAAAAACCCCTTCCGGAATATTTCCCGGAAGGGGCGGACAGAATCTTCTCCGTGCAAACGCCTTTCCGCAGAAGATTCTGCCCTTAGAATCCCCGTTTTTTTGGCGGATATGCAGAGATTTTTAAATAAATTCCACTTGTATGCCGGAAACGCTTGCGAACATTCCGGCTTTGTGGTATGATACGAAAAGTAAGCTTATATTCAGGAGGCGGCAAGCTATGAGCGCAATCCAGATTGTATTCGGTGCTGTATTGCTTTTGTTTTCCATTGGTATTATCGTTATCGTCCTGCTGCAGGAAGGCCATCAGAAGAATGTCGGTGTTGTAACCGGCGGCGCGGATACCTTTTTCTCCAAGAACAAGGCCCGTTCTATTGATGCGTTCCTCGCAAGATGGACGAAGGTAATCGCCATTGGATTCTTTGCACTGGTGATTCTGATTAACATCATCATGTATTTCAGCGCCTGAGACAGGTGAAGAAAATGCCCCGCTGCTGTTTTTTGCATGGCGGGGCCTTTTTCTGCTTGTTGATAAGCCTGCCCTCTGTTACCTAAATGGAAGTTTTGAGTATGTGTGTAGAGAAATGTAAAGGAAAGAGAATTTTTGTATGGGAAAAAAAGACAGGATTGAAAAAGAAGTAAAACAGATTTTGCAGCATGCGCATGGCAGCATGACGGCTAAAGAACTGCGCAGGCAGGCTGGCGTAAAGGATAAAAGCCGTTTCCGCCAGGTTCTGGACGAAATGAAGGGAAAAGGAAAAATCACAATCAGCCGCAGCCATATAGTCGAGCTGGTTCGCGAAGAAAACACTAAAAGGGCGACGGTTGTTTCGCTTTCCAAGGGCTTTGCATTTGCCCGGCCGGAAGACGGGGAACCGGATATTTTTGTTCACAGCAGCAATTTAAACGGCGCTTTGCTGGGCGATGTTGTCCAGGTACTTCCTGTGATGGACGACCCAAAAGGCCCCAGTGGACGTGTGCTGAAAATTTTGAATAAAACAGAACAGCGTACAACAGGTACCATTGTACGCGACGGTTTTTATTTTTCGCTGCGTGCCGATTGTGCTGTGCGGTACGATATTTCGATTATGGATCGCGACCTGCTGGGCGCAAAAGAGGGCGATAAGGTGATGGCAGAGCTGTACACCCGCCCCGGCGGGGACCGTCTGTTTGCCCGTGTGGTTAAAATTTACGGCAAAGGTTCCAGCGCCCGTGTGTGTGCAGACGCTATCTTGGAGCAGAATGATATCCCCGCCGTATTTCCGAAGGAAGTATTGGAAGAAGCCGAAGCAGTGGGAAGCCGCCCGATTTCTGATGAAGACCGCAAGGGACGCCTGGACTTGCGGAAACTGGCGATTTTTACCATCGACAGCGCCTCCGCCAAAGATTTGGACGATGCCATTTCCGTCAGCCGGACGCGTTCGGGCGGGTATAAGCTGGGCGTGCACATCGCAGATGTATCGCATTATGTGAAAGAAGGCTCCCGTCTGGATGCCGAAGCAATTTCGCGCGGAACCTCGGTGTATTTTGCCGACCGCGTAGTGCCCATGCTGCCCGAAGCACTCTCCAACGGCGCGTGTTCGCTCAATGCAGGAGAAGACAAGCTGACTTTTTCTGCCATCATGTATCTGGACAAAGAGGGCAATCTGGAGAAATATGAATTCCGTAAGAGTATCATCCATTCCAAGGTACGCGGCGTATACAGCGAAGTCAACGAGATTTTTGCCAAAACTGCCTCCAAAGAGCTGCGGCAGAAGTACGCACCGGTGATTCGCGGTTTGAATGTTGGAAGGGAGCTGGCCAATATCCTCAAGCGCCGTGCCAAAGAGCGCGGCTATATGGAGCTTGACAGCGTAGAGCCTGAATTCACACTGGATGAGAACGGCATTTGCGTGGATGTAAAGCCCCGCCATAGTGGGGAGTCAGAGCAGATGATCGAACAACTGATGATTTGCGCCAATCAGGCAGCAGCCAAATTGGCACAGGATAAGGGAATCCCCTTTGTTTATCGCGTTCACGGCCATCCGGAACAGCGGCGGATCGACACACTGGTGGAACTGTTGGATGCGCTGGGCGTCAGTGCCAGGGAAATCCGTCAAGGCGAACCCAAAACCAGGGATTTTGCCGCTATCCTGAAGCGGGTACAGGGTACTCCCACCCAGCGGGTGGTTTCTCACCAGCTGCTGCGCACCATGGATAAGGCCCGGTATTCCACAGAACCGATTGGCCACTTTGGGCTGGCGCTGGCGGATTACAGCCATTTTACTTCCCCAATCCGCCGGTATCCTGACACGGCGATTCATCGAATTTTGTCTGCACTGGCCGAAAAGAAAAGCCCGGCAGAGATTACCCGTCATTTTGCCGCCTTTGCACAGACTGCTTCAGAGGAATCCTCTCGTCTGGAAGTGCGTGCCATGACCGCAGAGCGCGCTGCGGAAGACTGCTATATGGCCGAGTATATCCGCCAGCACATTGGCGAAGAATTTACCGGCGTGATCAGCGGCGTAACCTCCCGTGGTGTTTTTGTCCAGCTGCCCAGCGGCGTAGAGGGCTTTGTGCCGGTAGACAGCTTTGAGGGTTGCCGGTTTGTATTTGACGGCATGATTACCCAGTACGACGAGCTGAGCCGCCGCAAGCTGACTATTGGACAGGAACTGCGCATCCGGGTAGCGGCGGCAGATGTAGCCACCGGACGCATCGATTTCCTCCCGGCAGAGGAAGACACTGATTGATACCATCTTTTTGCTCAGGAAAAAAGAATTTTTTGATATGCCATGCGCCTTTTGGAAATTTTCCGAAAGGCGCATTTCTTTGTGCAGGGCTGTGTATATTTTCTGGAATATTTGTCCATCATAAAAGCATATCCATCATACAGGTGATCGAAAAAAGGATATGGAAAGGCGGAAAACAGCATGGAACTGGCCCTGAAACTGGCGCAGGTGATGCGAAAAACAGAGAAAAACGAAGCGCAGGAGGAGTCGGAACAGCTGCTGCGGGAAATACGGGAAATCAACCGGGAGCTCTCGCGCAATGAAGGGTGGTTTTCAGAAGAAATGGATGAAGACCTGATCGACTCCTGTGTTTATCAGGGGCAGGCATTGCGGGCAAGATACCGGTATCTGATGCGTATGGCACGGCAGAAACAGGTGTGTGCACAGCTTTTTTCATAAAAAGGACGGTCGCCAAAAACAATGCAGGGGGACTGGATATGCCGGATTTGAAGGTTTTATGGGTTGCCGCAGGCGTGTTGGCGCTGCTGGTAGTTTTGCAGCTTTGTGTGGGGAACAAAAAGCCGGTGCGCAGTGCAATAGGGGGAGTCCTGCTTGGATGGCTGGCGCTCTTGGCAGTCAATGTTACAGGTATGTTTACGGGTGTAACGCTGCCAGTAAGCGTGCTGAGCGTGGGCGTTTCTGGCGCCGCAGGGATTCCCGGTGTGACCATGCTGGTGCTGCTGGATATGATTTTAGGCTAAATTGATTGAATAGGGTTCAAGTATATGTGGGAGGAATTTGTGCAAAACTTCCTTTGCATTTTTGATAAACAAAAGATATAATAAATATACAGCGTGTGGCGTAACTGCGTAAACCCAGTTGTTGCCCACGCTGTTTTTATTTTCGGCGCATGACGCCAGGAGGGAGGGAAAGCGCGATGAAAAGAATCCAAGCTGCCTGTATTTGCCAAACCCTTCATTTCATGTTGAAGGACGATATCGCTCACAGCCTTGCGGCGAGAATGGTTCGCGAAGAGGTAGAACAATACAAACAAAGGATGGAACGCAGTCAAATAAAATATAAAATTCTGGAGGAAAGTGTCCAGAGTGACGATTCCATCATTGTCAAAGTGGTCAAGCAGTATAATCAAAGCCCAGTTAGTGATTATCTGAACTGAGCGGTTGTAGACAGCGTGTAGCCAAAGGCGTAAATCCAGCTTTTGGTTATGCGCTGTTTTTTTGAGTATTGGAGGTTTTTCGGAATGGATGAAGAGAGAGTGAAAGAAGCTGAGGCAAGTTCTTTTCTGGTCACAGAAAAACTGGGAGTACTGATGAAGAAATATGCATTGCCTTGCATTATCTCCTTACTGGTGGCAGCCCTATACAATATCGTTGACCAGATTTTTATAGAAAATGCGGATTATCTGGGCTCCTACGGCAACGCCGCCAATACAGTGGTTTTTCCCCTGACAGTTGTCGCGTTAGCGATTGCAGTGATGATCGGGGATGGCTGCTGTGCGTTCGTCAGTATTAACCTTGGAGGCAGGAATCGTGAAAATGCTCATCGCAGCATTGGAAACTCCATTGTCCTGTGTGTTGTGGCCAGCCTGCTTATCACAATATTTTATTTTGCTTTTCAGAATCAGATATTGGAAGCATTTGGGGGCAAAGTGAACCAGGAAACCTTTGCCTATTCCAAAGAATATTTTAGATGGATTACAGCCGGAATGCCATTTTATATGTTTGGGCAGGCAATGAACCCGGTTATCCGGTCAGATGGCAGCCCTAAATTTGCGATGGCTTCTACATTAGCCGGGGCAGTGGTGAACCTGATTCTGGATCCAGTGTTTATTTTTGGCTTTCGCTGGGGAATGATGGGAGCAGCGGTCGCAACAGTATTGGGACAAATCTTGACAGCGTTTCTGGCTTTATGGTATCTGTTGCATTTAAAATCTGTACAGTTGAAAAAAAGCAGCTTCTGTTTGAAAGGAAATATTATCTATCGATTCCTCTCTTTAGGTGTTTGCAGC
Organism: Candidatus Gallacutalibacter pullistercoris; assembly: GCA_018710915.1. Classification (GTDB taxonomy): domain Bacteria; phylum Bacillota; class Clostridia; order Oscillospirales; family Acutalibacteraceae; genus Heritagella_A; species Heritagella_A pullistercoris. The sequence continues at coordinate 2,850 of DVIY01000099.1, read as the reverse complement.
TTTTTGTCACAAATTTCATTGGTAGCTGCTATGGCAGCCATTAATAATATGATCCGCCAATATGGAGCAATTGATCCGATTTTCGGTCAAGCCGAATATGCACAGATACCCATGGCAGTAGTGGGAATCGTCATGAAATTTTTTCAAATTGTGATTTCAATCGTCGTGGGAATGGCTGCCGGATGCATCCCGATTGTCGGATATAATATCGGTGCGGGGCGCAATGACAGGGCAAAAAAGCTTTTTATTTATTTACTGGCAGCGGAAGCTTGCTTGGGTGCAATTGCGTTGTTGGTGGTAGAGCTACTCCCAGGCCAGTTGATTCAAATTTTTGGTACAGCCAATGAAAGCACTTATTATACAGAATTTGCCGTCAAATCCTTCCGGATTTATCTGTGTATGCTGGTTCCCGCTTGTATTAATAAAGCGGCTTTTATCTATCTGCAATCATTGGGAAAGGCCCTTCTTTCTACCGCTCTTTCCATGATGCGGGAAGTCGTGTTTGGCGTAGGCTTTGCTTTGCTGTTACCAACATTTTTCGGCTTGGACGGTGTTTTGTATTCAATGCCGATTTCTGACATTCTGACGCTGTTACTTTCCATTGCAGCTATTGCCTATACCTTCCATGCGCTGGGAAGCTATCCGAAAAAAGGTTCTGAAGTTTTACTGATAAGCTGATTTCAGGTTCCGCCTGCTGGATGCGCCGCATATAGTAAGAACACAGGGGGTGCCGGTATGGTCAGTGTGTATTATCGTGTGAAAGCAGGAGAAAGCCTTCTGCAAATTGCCCGCAGATATAAAACGACACCGGAAGAATTGATTCGTCTCAACGGGTTAAAAACTGGCGGTGTGGTAACAGAAGGGAGCAGAATTCGAATCCCGGTACAAACCGCACAAAAGAAGCCGGAAAATAATTTGCGCTGGATTGTCGTTTATCCGGAAGAGACGATAGCACAGGCGGCACGGCGCAGTGGTATCAGCATAGAGCTTCTCTGCTGGCTGAATGGGCTTCGGCCAGATACTAGGCTGTATGCAGGGCAGCGTCTGCAAATCCGTCCATAAAAAACTCCTGACAACTCATTATGAGCTGTCAGGAGTTTTTTATGGAAGAATGGTATAGACGAGATTTTCCCACAGCAGCCGGGTGCCTTCACCGGTTTCTTCCGGCAGCAGTGCCCGTGCCACCAGCAGTGGCTCTTCGTCGGGCAAGTCTGTACGCTGCAAGAGTGCATAATCTCCGTCAATACGAATAACGAGGTAAGTATACGGTCCCATAAGCATCTCCTTTCTTCAGGATTCATATAATTCTTTCAGCTTTTTCTGCAAATACGCAGTGGTTTCTTCCCGCGTATATACCAGCCCGGTTTCCGGTAAATATTCCAGAAAGTCACAGATGGAGTAAACCAGACTCTTTTCATGAATCACCACCGAAATAGGCCCATGATGCGGATGAAGACAGCTGCAGGAGAGATGCTGCTGGTCTGAAATAAAGAAATTGAGCGCATGCGGCATCCGGAATTTATCGGAATGGATGAGATAGGGGATATAATAGCCTTTTTGTATACAGTCCATCATCCGGCGCAGCAGCTCTTTTCGAAAGGCTTTGGGAAGAGGCTCGTAAATTTCATCGGGCAGTTCGCCGATGCGGCCTGTCTGGAGAAAGCTTTCCAATCCTTCTGCTGTAAAGAAAGAGGTGTTTTTGCGTTTCCCATTCAACAGGCTGATCTGCTTTTGATGGCCATTAAAAAATAACAGAATCTGTTCCCTGTTGGGAAGATTCGGGGATAACTGTTTTTCCACAATATCCATTGTATAGAAAAAGCCCCAGCAGGGGGAAGCCTGCAGCGAATAGCTCATATCCGGATGTGCCGGAAGCCAGCGGTTATAGTCCCAGAATTGTGTGATTTGGTTATTCTGGATTGCAAAGATCGGCCGGCATTGCGCACGGATTTCGTCAAAAATCCGCTGATAAACCGTTAGTGTATCAGGCTGGAAAATCTGCATGGCTTTTTCGCCATCCTGTGACAGACAGAGTACCGATTTTTGCCCCAGAACAAACCACGGGAAAACCGCATGGCGGCTCATATGAGAGGCCACAGAATCGTAATAAAACCATCCGGAATAAAGGCACGGGCTCAACAGGAACGGCAAGAGGGTGCGTATGCACTGCAGGTTGTACTGGTTGTCCTTTTGATATTGCAATTCATTATCAAAACATACAATGTGTTCAAAACAGAGCTCCCGCTTCATCCGGCAGTACGGCTGCACCAGTTCGGCAGCGTCGCTTTCCGGCTGCAAAACAGCCATCAGATGCGGCTTCTCCAAACAGATTTCTTCCATCAGAAAAAGCTGGATCATATTTTGCACAGAAGCTTTTCCCTGGACAGAGTATACCTCGGGACGCTGAACTGATTGGGCAGAAAGGGCGGGATGTGGAAGGAGCTGCTGGTTATAATAGCTTTCACAGTCTTCAATAATCCGTTTTACCATCACACGGCGGTAATAGGTGGCTTCTCCCATTTGAGAGATTTTATAAGCCTCGGTCAGTGTTCGGCGTTCTGCAGGCGTAAGCATCAGTGCATCGGCAAGGTGTTCCAGAGTAGGGGCGCCGTTTTTTTTAGGCATACGTTCGCCTGTAATCATTTTTTGAATGTAGCTGCGCTCCACGCCGCTCAAGCGCGAAAGCTCTGCAATTTTAATATTGGAATTGTTGATAAAATAATTCAATTTTTCAGAAAAAATAGACATATGCCAACACCCTCCAAACAAAGTGGGGTACCAATACAGCGCTTTTGCAATATTATTCAAAAATCTCCTGTTTTATTCTAATTATAACAAAATTGCAGGTAC
>DVIY01000098.1 GCA_018710915.1 Candidatus Gallacutalibacter pullistercoris | reverse complement strand
GTTCCAGCTCATAGTCACGGGACAGTTTGATGAAACGCTCGTCGGAGAGCTTGCCGGAAATGTTATCCTCATACAGTCGCTTGATGATAACATCCAGCTCGGCAATCCGCTTTTGCGATTGCGTCAGGGTATCTTTCTTTTGCGCCAGCTCCTTGTCCCGTTCCCGCAGGCTTTGATCCGCTGCCCGCTGCACAAAGTCATCCTCATACTGTGTTACATACTGAATGGCTTCCCGTAGGTTCCGCAGCACGATTTCTTCAAGAACAACGCGACGGATAGAGTGCGTCGAACATAAGGTGCGGTCTTTGCGGTAGGTAGAACAGATGTAGTATTCCTGTTCCGGCTTGAAGTAGTTTGTCCGGCACAGGTACATCTTTCCGCCGCAATCTGCACAATACAGTAGGCCGGAGAACATTCCCATGTCGCCCATTTTGGTAGGACGGCGGCGGCCCTGCCGGATTTTCTGAACGATCAGGAACACGCTTTCCTCAATGATAGGTTCCTGTGTGTTCTCGAAGATCACCCATTCCGACGGGTCATTCCACAGCTTTTTCTTGCTCTTGAACGATTGCTTGGTGGTTTTGAAGTTCACCGTATGGCCCAAATAGTCAAGACGCTCAAAAATCCGCGATACCGTTTCATTCGTCCACTTGTAGGGATCGACTGGCGGTTTGTTCGGAGCTGGCAGCCCCTTTTCATAAGCGTAAGCAGTAGGGTTCAGCACTTTGTTTTCTTTCAGCCATTTTGCAATCTGCGTCGGCCCCAAACCGTCCATGCACAGTGCAAAAATCTTTTGGACAACGGCGGCAGCTTCTTCGTCCACGATCCACCGTTTTGTGTCCTCCGGGTCTTTGATGTACCCATAGGGCGGAACGGTGGTAAGGTGTTCGCCGGAGCGTCCCTTGGATTGCCATGTAGCCCGGATTTTCTTGCTGGTGTCCTTGGCGTACATTTCGTTGAACACATTGCGGATGGCGGCAAATTCGTTGTCCCCGCGCACACTGTCCACACCGTCATTGACGGCAATAAAGTGGACGCCGTACTCTGGAAACAGCATTTCCGTGTACATTCCGACTTGCAGATAGTTACGCCCGAACCGGCTCATATCCTTAACGATAACACGCTTGACTTTGCCCGCTTTGATGTCGGCAAGCATCCGCTGGAATCCGGGCCGATTGAAGTTGGTTCCCGAAAATCCGTCGTCCTCGTCGTAGTGGCGGATGGCTGTATAGCCATGATCCCGGCAATATTTTTCCAAAATCCGCTTCTGGAAAGAGATTTGTCAAGGGTAAATTACACCTCATGTCCCATGGGTATCTTAATTTCGTCTTAATGTCAGTCTTGCCATCTTTATGGCATAACAAGGTCTCTTATGCTATAATAAATTACCTAGAGGACAAATTTATTGTAACAGGCTGGGAGAGATGCAGGGTTGGAAAATTATCAGGCGCAAAATCAATACCGCCCAGGAGCTTTTCAAAAAGGACATTTAAAAATCTTTTTTGGATATGCTGCGGGTGTCGGCAAGACTTATGCTATGCTGGAGGCCGCTCACCAGGCTCAAAACAGAGGGATAGACGTTGTTGTGGGCTACATTGAACGTCACACCCGCCCCGATACATTGGCATTGCTGGAAGGGCTAGAACAGCTGCCCGAAAAAATAGTTGAATATAAGGGAATCTCCCTCAAGGAGCTGGATTTGGATGCCGCCTTACAGCGCCGCCCCAATATCCTGCTGGTAGATGAGCTTGCCCATAGCAATGCTGCCGGGTGCCGCCATTCAAAACGATATCAGGATGTGGAGGAACTGCTGCGAGCCGGTATCAGTGTGTACACCACCGTTAATGTTCAGCATCTGGAATCCCTGAATGATCTGGTGGCCTCCATCACTCATATTGCCGTCAGCGAGCGTATCCCTGATTCGATTTTTGACTCCGCCGACCAGGTAGAATTAGTGGATATCGAGCCGGACGACTTGATCCTGCGGCTGCAATCCGGAAAAGTCTACCAAAAGCAGCAGGCTTCCCGTGCCTTGAATCACTTCTTCACAAGGGATAATCTGGCGGCCCTTCGTGAAATTGCGCTGCGCCGCACCGCTGACCAACTAAGCAAAAAAGCCCAGAAAGCGGAAAATGAGACTGCCGCCAAAGCCGGGGAACACATTCTCACCTGCCTTTCCAGTGCGCCATCCAACGCAAAGGTGATCCGCACGGCAGCCCGCATGGCTGAGGCCTTTCACAGCGGATTCACGGCGCTGTTTGTAGAAACTCCCGAGACCAGGGATCTGAAGGGCGAAAACCTGAAACGCCTGCGGGACAATATGCGTCTGGCTGAACAGTTGGGAGCGCGGATCGCCACCGTGTATGGGGACGACCCGGCTGTGCAAATCGCCGAATATGCCAAGGTAAGCGGCGTCACAAAAATCGTGCTGGGGCGCACAAACCACTCTGCATCCCTTTTTATGAAAAGCAAGCCGCTGGTGGACCGGCTTACCAGCAGGATGGAGGATGTGGACGTCTATATCATTCCGGATGTCCAACCTCTATATAAGAAAAAAAGGGCACTGCTTCGCAAACCGGAACAGAAATTTGATTGGAAGGATTTAGGGAAATCCCTCCTGCTCACCCTTGCCGCTACGGGGATCAGTTTTTTGTTTTATGAACTCGGCCTGCGTGAAGCGAACATCATCATTGTCTACCTATTGGGGGTTCTGCTCACAGCGGTTTGGACGAACGGGTATTTCTACGGGGTTTTGGTTTCACTACTAAGCGTAGTCTCCTTTAACTTTTTCTTTACAATTCCGCGTTTTTCCCTGACAGCGCTCGACCCGAACTACCCGGTCACCTTTCTAGTGATGATGCTGGCAAGTTGTCTTTCCTGCTCTCTGGCTACCCGCGTGAAAAGGCAGGGGCGGCAATCTGCTCAACGGGCCTATTATATGGAACTCCTGATGAGCAGCAATCAAAAAATGCAGCAGGGCCAAAGCGAACAGGAAATCATCCGGATTGCCGCGCAGCAGCTCCAATCTCTTCTGGGACGTCCAGTGTTGTATGCACTGCTGGAAAAGGATAGACAGCTCCGATTTCATGCGGTCCCAGCCTCTGAATCAGAACAGACCATGGGCAGGCTGACTGCCGAAGAGCTTGGGGTGGCGGAATGGGTCGCCAAAAACGATAAGCACGCGGGCGCTACGACCAGCACCCTTTCTCATGCGCAAAATCTGTATCTGTCCGTCCGGGGCAATCAGGAGGTCATGGCGGTGGTCGGCATACCATCCAAGTTTTATCCGCCGTTGGATACTTTTGAAAAAAACCTGATGATCGCCATGCTGGACGAATGCGGCCTGATTTTGGAGCGCCGCAAACTGCGCGCTGAAAAGCAGGCCGCCGAGATGGAAACCCAGCGTGAACAGCTGCGGGCCAACCTGCTGCGGGCCATTTCCCACGATCTGCGCACACCGCTGACCGCCATCAGCGGCAACGCCGGTATGCTGATGGAAAAAAGCGTTTCTCTGAATGAAAATAGAAAACAGGAAATGTACCGTTCCATCTATGACGATTCCATGTGGCTGGTCAACCTGACGGAGAATCTGCTTTCCATCACCCGAATCGAAAACGGGACCCTGCCGCTGCGGCGAGACGCAGAGCTGATTGGCGACATTTTCCATGAAGCGCTTTCCCATGTGGATCGCAGGGCTGCGGAACACGAGATTCGCGTAGAACTTGAGGACGATATGCTGATGGCCAATATGGACGCCCGCCTGATCGTACAGGTCATTATCAATATCGTGAACAACGCCGTCAAGTATACGCCTGAAGGTTCGGATATCTGCCTGTCGGCAAAAAAGGAAAACAGCATGGTCCGCATCGAAATTGCTGACAACGGCCCGGGCATATCCGACGAAGCCAAACAACGGCTGTTTGATATGTTCTATACAGTGAACACCGGCAGCGCCGGGGCGGACAGCCGCCGGGGCCTTGGACTGGGTTTAAGCCTGTGCAAATCCATTGTAGAGGCGCACGGCGGGTCTATTACCGTTCATGACAACCAGCCCCATGGCTCAGTGTTCTCTTTTACACTGCCCTTGGAGGAGGTGAAAATTCAAAATGTATAAGCCCAAAATTCTTGTGGTAGAGGACGACCCTGCCATCACCAATTTAATCCGAACCACGCTGGATACACAGGAATACCAGTACCACACCGCCAAAAACGGCGCAGGCGCGCTCCTGGACGCCGTCTCCTATAATCCCGATGTTATCATTCTGGATTTGGGGCTGCCCGATATGGACGGTGTGGAGATTATCCGCAAGGTGCGCGGATGGAGCAGCGTGCCCATTATTATTGTAAGCGCACGGAGCGAAGATCAGGACAAGGTGGATGCGCTGGACGCTGGAGCAGACGACTACCTGACAAAGCCATTCAGCATTGATGAATTTCTGGCCAGGCTTCGCGTGGCCCTGCGCCGCAGCCGAACCGACCAGACTGCCGGGCCATCCCAGTCCTCCCTGTATCAGAACGGGGAATTAAGGATTGATTATGCGGCGGGATGCGCTTATATGGGGGGAAAAGAAATCCACCTCACCCCCATTGAGTACAAACTCCTGTGCGTACTTGCAAAAAACACGGGTAAGGTGCTGACCCACAACTATATCCTGAAAGAGGTGTGGGGAACTGCCCTTGCCGCCGATATCCCTTCCCTGCGCGTTTTTATGGCCACCCTGCGCAAAAAGATTGAACGTGACCCATCTGCCCCCAGGTATATTCAGACCCACATTGGCGTTGGTTACAGGATGATCCGTCAATAGACTCTGCGTTCCAGAGCCGTCCGCTTTTGCGGGCGGCTTTTTGTTTTGGCGGGCCTTTATATGCTTTTAATCCTTGCCCGGAAATGTTAAGAGCACCTTCACGGTTTATATGGTAAGATTCTCTCCAGAAAAGCGGAGAGGAGGGGACCTTTATGATGGATTGTATCATGTTTGCAGTGTTGGCAGGCTGTATCGGTTCCATTATCCTGCTGATCGGCTGGTGCCAGAAGCAGGTGGATAAAAGCGAGTAAGGAGGGAAATCATGATTGTTTTAGGAATCATCATTTTACTGCTGGGTGTTTATTTGGTCTATGCACTTCTTCACCCGGAAAAATTCTAAGTCCAACAGGAGGAAAATCAGATGTTACAAATTGCCTTGACCATTCTCATCTATTTGATTCTGGTCATCCCGGCAGGAGTTTACGTGTATCATATTGCCGCCGGAAAACATACCTTTGCCGATCCGGTATTCAACCGGGTGGACGGCGCTATTTATAAAGTCTGCGGCGTCAATCCCAAAAATGGAATGAACTGGAAGAAATATGCCGTTTCTCTGGTGATAACCAATGGGATTATGATTCTGCTGGGATACATAATCCTGAGAATTCAGAGTATTGGCCTGTTCAATCCCAATGGGATCGGAGCGATGGAGGAATCCCTTTCCTTTAACACCATCATCAGCTTTATGACCAATACCAATTTGCAGCACTATTCCGGCGAGTCGGGGCTGTCCAATCTGTCGCAGATGCTGGTCATCACATTCATGATGTTTGTATCCGCCGCCAGCGGTTACGCTGCCTGCATCGCATTCATCCGCGGCCTGGCAGGCAGGACGAAGGATAACGTCGGAAACTTCTTTGTCGATCTGGTTCGCATCACGACCCGCGTGCTGCTTCCGTTCTCCATTATCGGCGGCCTGCTGCTGGTATGGCAGGGCGTGCCGCAGAATTTTTCCGGGAATGTGGTGGTGGATACCATTGAAGGCGCAAAACAGGTGATCGCCATGGGGCCTGTGGCGGCGCTGGAAATTATCAAGCATCTCGGCACAAACGGCGGCGGATTTTTGGGCGCGAACTCGGCCACGCCGATTGAAAACCCGACCATCATCTCCAACTTGATTGAGCTGTATTCCATGATGCTCCTTCCCGGAGCCTGTGTGATCACCTTTGGCAAGATGGTTCGGGACCGCAAACGAGATCTGGCGGCTGCGGTTGTCGCAGATGATGCAGCCGCTGCGATCCCCCAAATCGAAGGTCGGGAAAGCCTGACGGCAAGAATCTTTGGCCGTGAAGGCCGAAGCATCTTCGCGGCAATGGGAATCCTGTTTCTGATTGGGCTGGGGGTCTGCTTCTGGGCGGAAAGCCAGGGCAACCCGGCGCTGGCAGAAGTCGGGCTGGCACAGTCCATGGGCAGCATGGAAGGCAAGGAAGTGCGGTTTGGTATCGCCCAATCCGCGATGTTCACAACCACAACGACGTCTTTCACGACCGGTACGGTCAACAATATGCACGACACGCTCACGCCGTTGGGCGGCATGATCCCCCTTCTCCACATGATGCTCAACGTGGTATTCGGCGGCAAGGGCGTTGGTCTTATGAATATGATCACTTATGCGATCCTGGCCGTTTTTATCTGCGGTTTGATGATCGGACGCACGCCGGAGTATCTCGGCAAAAAAATCGAAGGCCGGGAGATGAAGCTGGCGGCCCTCTGCATCATCATTCATCCGCTGCTTATCCTGACGTTCTCTGCGCTGGCGGTAGCTACGCCGGACGGTCTGGCCGGTATCACCAACCCCGGTTACCATGGGCTTTCGCAGGTGCTCTATGAATTCGCGTCTTCGGCAGCCAACAACGGCTCCGGATTTGAAGGCCTGGCGGACAACACGTTGTTCTGGAATATTACCACCGGTCTTGTCATGTTCTTCGGCCGTTACCTCCCGATCGTCTTGCAGCTTGCAATTGCGGGGTCTCTGATGAAAAAGCGGTTTGTCAGTGAATCGGCAGGTACGCTTCATACCGATACCATGAGCTTTGCCGTCATTTTGGTGTTTGTCGTTTACATCTTTGCGGCGCTGACCTTCTTCCCGGTGCTGGCGCTTGGCCCTGTTGCCGAACATTTGACCCTTTGGGCATAAGGAGGAATTTACCATGAGCAAAAAGAATCAGAAGCTGGTCACGCCTGCAATTTTACGCCAGGCAGTTATCGGCTCCTTTACAAAACTGAATCCTGTTTACATGATGAAAAATCCCGTCATGTTTGTTGTGGAAATCGGCTTTTTTATCACACTTGTACTTTCATTTTTCCCGGGCCTTTTGGGGGATGTCAGTTCGGGTACAAATTTGAGAGCATACAATATGATCGTCTGTGCGGTGCTGTTTGTTACCGTCCTGTTTGCAAACTTCGCAGAATCAGTGGCGGAAGGACGGGGAAAAGCGCAGGCCGCCAGTCTGAAAAAGACGCAGAAGGATACGCAGGCCCGTCTGTTGCTGGAGGACGGCACGGAGAAAACAGTTCTGTCCAGCGAATTGAAAAAAGGCAATGTCGTTATGGTGAAGGCGGGCGAGATCATCCCCGGAGACGGAGAAGTTATTGAAGGCATCGCTTCGGTAGACGAGTCGGCCATCACAGGTGAGTCCGCTCCGGTGGTGCGGGAATCCGGCGGCGATTTCTGTTCTGTGACCGGCGGCACAACGATCGTATCCGACTGGCTGAAAATCCGCATCACCTCTGACCCGGGCAGCAGCTTTCTTGACCGCATGATCGCTCTGGTCGAAGGCGCTTCCCGAAAAAAGACGCCCAACGAAATTGCGCTGAATACGCTTTTGGTCTCTTTGACCATCATTTTTCTGATCGTTATCGTAACGCTGTATCCGATTGGACTGTATTCCGGCGTACAGCTGCAAACTTCTACCCTGATCGCTCTTTGCGTATGCCTGATCCCGACGACCATTGGTGGCCTGCTTTCCGCCATCGGCATTGCAGGTATGGACCGCGTGACCCGGTTCAATGTCATCGCCATGTCCGGCAAGGCTGTGGAGGCCTGCGGCGATGTGGACACCATGATTCTGGATAAAACCGGCACCATCACCTACGGCAACCGCCTGGCCGCCGATTTCTTCCCCGTGGGAGGCGCTTCCCGCAGCGAACTGATCCGCTGCGCCACCCTGACAAGCTTGCATGACGATACCCCGGAGGGCAAGTCCACATTGGAGCTTGCCCGGCATCTGGGCGATACGAGCCAGGACGCGGCGGGCGCTGCATATATTGAATTTACTGCGCAGACCCGGATGAGCGGTGTGGATCTGCCCGACGGCACAAAAGTGCGAAAGGGTGCAGCCGAAGCCATTGAGCAGTATGTAAAGTCTATGGGCGGTACGATCCCGGCCGACCTGCATGAGCAGGTTGACAAAATTTCCAGCCTTGGCGGTACGCCGCTGACGGTCTGTGAAAACAACCGAATTCTGGGTGTTATCTATCTGAAAGACACTGTGAAGCCCGGCATGGTGGAGCGGTTTGAGCGCCTGCGCGCCATTGGCATCAAGACCATTATGTGTACCGGCGACAATCCGCTGACCGCAGCGACTATCGCCAAAGAAGCGGGCGTGGACGGTTTTATTGCTGAATGCAAGCCGGAAGATAAGATTGACGTCATCAAAAAAGAGCAGGCAGAGGGCAAAATCGTTGCCATGACCGGCGACGGCACCAACGACGCGCCCGCGCTGGCGCAGGCGAATGTGGGCCT
>DVIY01000097.1 GCA_018710915.1 Candidatus Gallacutalibacter pullistercoris | reverse complement strand
TTTTCACTGTCCTCTTGACTGGTAGCAGTTTAATTTTCCTACATCAGTTTTTTTGTCTATTATCCGTTTTTACTGGGGCGGTTCACCTTCCTCCTCCGTGCCAGCTTTTTTTGAGGTATTGTCTCTGCGCTTCTTGGTGGGGGTCGCTGTCATTAACGGGTTTCTTTCCATGGACCTCACGGTCTGCATTTTGCTCCTTGTATGTGTTAGGGGAGAGAAGAAGTTTCCTGCAAGCTCGTGCAGAAATGTACGGGCTTTTCCAATTCCTGTTTTCGATACTTCCAATGCACGCCGTCACAGCAGGCTGCGTTTTCCCTTTACAATCCTTGCTTCAATCTCTGGAATAATACCTGCTGAAGGGATACAGATAAACTGGCTGCAAGGTTGCGGTTATTTCCTTTTTGGAGTACAATAAAGTTGAAGGAGCTGATGGCATGATTGCTATATCTGAAAAACTCTACTTGAAGGTAAAATCAATTATGGATGCCTGGCATGAAGACGGTATTTATGCAATATCGTTTTTGGTGGATTCAAACGGGGCATACGAGCAGAAAACTTCCCATTATTATCCACGGGCTTGAGTATGCATGGTATGATATTGAAGCAACAAAAAATGCGAATATCAGCGGGGAAGCTGATGTATTTTTAAAAGCTATGAATGAACTGAGGATAATTTGATTTTTATTGCAAGAGTTGCTTTTGACTTAAATACTATCCATACTTCGGAGGTGTATTGATGGCTACGCTTCATATTATGGTGGGTTTGCCCGGCAGCGGGAAAACAACGGAGGCTACCCGTCTGGCCAGAGGATGTCACGCGCTGCGCCTGACGCCCGATGAATGGCAGTATCATTTATTCGGCAGCGACTTTAACGTGACAGAGGATAACACAGAGCACGACCTGCGCCATACAAAAATCGAAGGGCTGATGTGGAAGACTGCAAAAGAAGTTTTGCGGCTTGGGATAGATGTGATTCTGGATTTCGGATTCTGGTCAAAGGAAGAGCGCGACATCATGCGGGCAGAGGCCGCTTCTTTGGGAGTGGGGTTCCGGATGCACTATATGGAATGCCCAAAAGAAACGCTGTGGGCGCGCATTGAAAAACGCAATCAGCAGGAAGGGCAATTCCATATCAGAAAAGAAGACCTGGACGAATGGTGGGCGGCGTTTGAGGCGCCTTCAAAAGAAGAGATAGAGGGGAACTTGTAAGAGAGGTGGAGAACGATGCCATTACAAATTATCAGAAACGATATCACCAAAATGGAAGTAGACGCTATTGTCAATGCGGCGAAATCAACCCTGCTGGGCGGCGGCGGGGTAGATGGCAGTATTCATCGTGCCGCAGGGCCGCAGCTGCTGGAAGAGTGCCGAAAGCTTGGCGGATGTGAAACCGGAAGCGCGAAAATTACCCACGCCGGCCAGCTGCCCTGCAAGTATGTCATCCATGCCGTAGGGCCGCGCTGGGTTGACGGCAGCCACGGGGAGCGCGAAAAGCTGATTTCCTGCTACCGGGTTTCGCTCGAACTGGCAAAGCAATATCACTGCGAAACCGTGGCTTTTCCGCTCATTTCATCGGGTGCTTATGGGTACCCCAAAGCGCAGGCATTGCGGGTGGCGGTCGATGCCATCAGTGAATTCCTGATGGAGAACGAGATGATGGTGTATCTGGCGATTTTTGACCGGAAATCGTATCAGATCGGCGAAAAGCTGTTTTCCGATATCGCAGCGTATATTGATGACCACTATGTGGATGCCCATACTGATTTCAGCCGGGAACGCATGCGTCAGGCTTGTATGCAGGAGGAATGTCTGCCGGATGCTGCCAGGGCAGCTACGTCTGCTGTTTTTCAGGAATCCGGCCAGATATACAGTTCATTGCATGAGGCCGTCAGCCAGATCGATGAAAGCTTCTCGGAAATGCTGCTGCGGAAGATCGACGAATTGGGGCTCACCGACGCCCAGTGCTATAAAAAGGCGAATATTGACCGCAAGCTGTTTTCAAAAATCCGCAAGGACAGGCTGTATAAGCCCAGCAAACCAACTGCGCTGGCCTTTGCCATTGCGCTGGAGCTGCCGCTGGCTGAAGCAAAAGAAATGCTGATGAAGGCCGGTTTTGCACTTTCCCATTCGAATAAATTCGACATTATTGTGGAGTATTTCATCGCAGCGGGAAACTATAATATTTTCGAGATCAATGAAGCGCTGTTTGCGTTCGACCAGAGTTTGCTGGGCGGATAAAATGTCGCCTGCCGTGCGACCTTTTTCATGGAAAAATCCGGTATGATATGACTGCAAGGCAAGAAGCCGGGCAGTCATATTTTATTATACGGAGGCGTTCATGATGAAAAAGAATCTGACAGAAATAGTGTTTATCCTCGACCGCAGCGGTTCCATGAATGGCTTGGAGGCCGACACCATCGGCGGTTTTAATTCCATGATCGAGAAGCAGAAGAAGGTGGAAGGGGAGGTCCTCGTCTCTACGGTACTGTTTGATCATCTTATCGAGGTACTCCATGACCGCGTGGATATCCGTAAAATCGAACCCATGACGGGCAAAGACTATTTTGTCCGCGGGAACACAGCACTGCTGGACGCTGTGGGCAGCGCAATCCATCACATCGGCAACGTGCATAAATACGCCAGGGCAGAAGATGTCCCCGAGCACACCTTGTTCGTCATCACCACAGACGGAATGGAAAATGCCAGCCACACCTATTCGGTTGAACGCGTCAAGCAGATGATTGAAAGGCAGAAGAGCCGCTATGGCTGGGAATTTATTTTCCTGGGCGCCAATATCGATGCGGTGGGTACGGCAAGGCATTTTGGAATCGATGAAAACCGGGCGGTAAATTACCATTGCGACAGCGCAGGCACCGCCCTGAATTTTGAAGTGCTGAGCGATACCATCTGTTCGTTCCGGTGCAGTGATTCGATTGCAGATGACTGGAAACAGCGGATCGATAACGACTATCAGGCGCGGAAAAATCAGAAGTAAAAAGCAGGCCCCCTCTTTGCAGAATGAAATGTCTTTACAGGCAAGTGTATTTTCGGTATAATAAACGAAAAGCCAAAATAACTGCAAAGAGGGGAATAACATGAGAACCTGCCTTCACAAGGTTCAATATTATGAAACCGACCAAATGGGCTTTGTGCACCATTCCAACTATATCCGCTGGTTTGAAGAAGCCCGAATCGACTTTATGGCACAGATCGGCCTGGATTATCAGAAGCTGGAGGAACAGGGCTGTCTCAGTCCGGTGCTGTCTGTCAATTGCCAGTACCGCAAGTCCGTCAAGTTCGGCGAGACTGTGCAGATTATCACCCGCCTGCTCGAATTCGGCAACGTCAAATTCAAGCTGTCTTATCAGGTGCTCGACAATGAGACCGGTGAGCTGCGCGCAGAAGGGGAAAGCACCCACTGCTTTATTAACCCCCAGGGCAAGCCGATTTCGCTCAAGCGGCAAAATCCCGAAGCATTTGAGATTTTCCGTTCGGCTCTGTAAAAAAGAATATACCACAGCCGCCCTGTACATGTATTTTCCGGGAATTTCCGGGAATAGCTAACTTGAAATGAGACGGAAAAGGGTGGTTGTGTGGAATATCTGAAAGCATTTCTGGTGGGCGGTGCACTGTGCCTGATCGGGCAGGTGCTGATTGACAGGACAAAATTAACCCCGGCGCGAATCCTCGTGGGATATGTCACAGCCGGGGTCATCCTTACCGCGCTCGGCTTGTACGAACCTCTGGTAGAGTGGGCAGGGGCCGGTGCGACCGTGCCTTTGAGCGGGTTTGGGTATTCACTTGCAAAAGGCGTGCAGGAGGCGGTTTTGAACAACGGCTTTTTGGGCGTGTTCATGGGCGGGGTCACCGCCTGTGCGGCGGGAATCGCCGCTGCGGTGTTCTTCGGGTTCGTGGCCGCTCTGCTGTTCAAGCCGCGCGATAAATCCTGAAGATTAGAACAGGCTGAGCTGCTGCACCTGCTGGCGGCGCCGCACAGCCGGGGTTTCGCGCTGTACCTGAGGCGGCAGCTCTTCTGCGAACCGGGAGGGATTTCCGCCGCAGGTGAGAACCAGCTCTTCCCGCGAGCGGGTAATGCCCACAAAGAAAAGGCGGCGTTCCTCTTCAAAATCCGTGGCGCCGTGTGCGTGTTCCAGCGGCAGCGTGCCTTCCTGCAGGCCTGCCAGAAACACCACGGGGAATTCCAGCCCCTTGGCAGCGTGCAGCGTCATCAGGCGGACTGCCCCCGATGCATATGCTTTGCGCCCGCGGCGAATATCAGCTTCTTCACCGGTGTCCAGCGCTTCCAGCAGGCTGGCCATCGAATCATAAAAAACCGCAGTCTGGCACAATTGCTCCATCGCGGTGCTGTTTCCGTGACGGTCGCGCCAGCTGTCCAACAATTTTCTGGGCTTCTCCTTGTGTACAAGGGGAAGCTCTTTTTCGTATTCTTCCAGCCACAAAGCCACATATCCGGAATCGGCGGCTTCCTGTTGAAGTGCCTCTGCCGCAGGTGTCTGGCCATCTGCGAACAACTGGGAAAGGCGCTCGCGCAGGTGGGCTGGGCAGTCCCATATAAAGCGCAAACAGCTGCACAGAGAAGCCATGTCGCGGTTATCCAGCAAGAAGCGGTAAAAAGCCAGTACGCCCCGAACTTCCTCTGATTCTAACAGCTGTCCCCGACCCGAAATGGTGCAGGGAATGTCATCGTGCAGCAGTGTCTTTTCCAGCCGTTCCAGCTCGTGATGGGTGCGGCACAGGATGGCGATTTCCGAAAAGGAGCGGGGGGCTTCTTCCCGGGCGCCCATTTCCTGTGCTTCCAGCATGTCCACGCCGCCGGTCATCCGGCGAATCTCCCGTGCAATCCAGATTCCCTCATCCAGCGGGGAAGAAGCGCACACCATGCGTACCGGAGCATGCTGCGGCTGATTGGCGTGCAGCTGGCGCGCTTCGCCCGGGTTGTGCGAGATTACCTGACAGGCGGTTTGCAGCACAGCGGGAGAAGAGCGGTAATTTTCGCAGAGCCGGAAGACGCGGGTGTCCGGGAATTCCTGCGTCAGGCGTGTAAAACAGGAAGCGTCCGCGCCGCGGAACCCATAAATGGACTGGTCGGGGTCGCCGATGACAAACAGGCTCCGGCTGTGCTGGCTCCAATGGCGCACCAGCTCGTGCTGAAGCGGGTTGATATCCTGGAATTCATCCACCAGCAGGTGCGTAAAGCATTTCTTTTTCGAGACATCCAGCGAAAGCGCGTCCAGCAGCAGGTCGTCCAGGTCGCGTGCGCCCAGCGATTGTACCCGCTGGGTATAGGCTTCAAACAGTGCAGCGTCTCTGTCGGAAGAAAGGCCGTTTTTCTGTGCAGAAATCTTTTCCAGAACCGTCCGGGGTGCGTCTTTGCGCCCCTGTTCGGCCAGCAGCAGGCGCAGCTCCTCCAGCGCTTCGCTTTCGCACAGCAGGGGACGCTTGTCAAGCAGTTGGCGGCAAACGGCATGAAAGGTTCCCACCGTCAAACCGCGTACAGCCTTTTTCCCGCCAAGCTGCTGTTCCAGCCGGGCACGAAGCTCTTCGGCGGCCTGGCGCGTAAAGGTGACGGCGGCAATCTCTGACGGTTTGGCGCTGCCACTTTCCAACAGCCATATAATCCGCGAAATCAGCGTTTTGGTTTTGCCGGTTCCGGGGCCTGCGATGACCGCGGTGACCGCTGCATCAGACTGTGCGGCCGCCTTCTGCTCGGCGTTCAGCTCCGGCGCTGGGGAGGGGGCAGGCTCTTCTGCAACAGCCGGTTCAGCGGCAACAGTACGGCGGCGCTGCTTTTTGGGCGCGGTGGGGGCGATGCCGAACAGCGAGGTTTGCCCGGCAAACCGCTCCCGTTCTTCCCGGGTGAACACCGAGATCACGCCGTATTCACCGTCGTAACCGGCCTGGCGATGCACTTCGCCTGCCCGCATCCGGCGGATCCCCTCCGCCAGCAGGGGGCCGGCTGCCCGGCTGATCGTTTCCGTAGGAATCTCGCGCAGGATAGAAAATTCCGGCCCCAGTGTGTGGAGCAGCTCAAAATACTGCGACTGCGTGCGCTTGGAAGCGGCCGAAACACCGGTCACAGAGGCAATCAGCTCCGGCAGGGGAATCAGGCTTTCAAAGGGCTTGGCAGCTTCGGGGCGAAAGCCGAGCGGCCTGTCGGCGAGCTCTTCTACCCGATGCTGTACGCCGATGGTGAACTTTTTGCCGCATACCGGGCACCGTCCGCCCAGTTCCAAAGATTGTGCGGGCTCCAGGCAAAGCTGGCAGTTGCGGTGGCCGTCCAGATGGTATTTCCCTTCTTCCGGGAAGAATTCCAGCGTGCCGGCGAAGCCCTCGCCGGTCTGAATCGCGTGGGCAATCTCTGGGTACGAAAGCCCGGTATCCAGCAGGTCGGCTTCGCGCCCCAGCTTGGCGGGAGAATGGGCGTCGGAATGGGAGACCAGCGTAAAACGGTCCAGCGCAGAAACCTGCCAGTTCATGGGCGGGTCAGAAGAAAGGCCGGTTTCCAGCGCGTGAATATACGGCGTCAGCTCCCCATAACATTCTTCGATGGTCTGAAAGCCCGAAAAAGCCCCGAACAGCGAAAAATGGGGCGTCCAGATATGGGCGGGAATATACACGGCCTGCGGGCAGGTTTCCAGGATGATTTCCAGCAGGTCGTGGCTGTCCAGCCCCAAAATTGGCCGCCCGTCGGAATGAAGGTTGCCAATCGCTTCCAGCTTCTGCGAGAGCAGCTCAGCATCTTCCAGGCTGGGCAGCAGGAGCAGGTGATGCACCTTGCGCGTATGACCGCCCTTTTTGTAAATGGTGCTGATTTCTCCTGTTACCAGAAAGCGCGGCGCTTCCCCTCCAGAGGGGGCGCCTTCCAATATCAGGTCATTGCGCAGGGTGTACAGCCCCTCTTCGGCGGGCACGAGCATCTCTTTCAGCTCCTGCCGCCATACAGGGTGAGTGAAGTCTCCGCTCCCCACCACGCGGATTCCTTTGTTCCGCGCCCACAAGTCCAGATGGGGTGCGTCACAATCGCGGCTGGTAGCGCGCGAAAAACGTGAATGAATGTGCAGGTCTGCAATATACATATAGAAAGCCCTTTCCTGGAGTAATCAAAAAATGCTGTAAACAACAAAATGGGATTCCGCCGAAACGGAACCCCATCCTGATTTTGCACGAATTTACTGGATCGAGCAATCCAAATAGTGCTCCAGCTCTTCCTCATCCTTCTTTTTCCGGTCCAGATAGAGGAGAACGCCAGTAACGGTTGCCGCGATGACTGCCGCGAGCGAAACAATGCCGATAATCAGTCCTACTTTACTGCTGCATTTTTTCATAATGTGAGCACCTCCGAATTTCATAACAGAATGATACCGTCAGATACGGCTTGGCAAATCGAAATGATTCTATGTCTCTATGATACCCAAATTTTGTGAAAAAGTCAAATAGAATCCTGATTTTGGGCAAAATAAAAAGCAGAGTGAAACACTCTGCTTCTTCATGCATTTTCCGGCTGTATCAACCGGTGAAATAAGAGATATGAACCATCGGCCGAAACAGCCTATGATGCATTAGGCGCCAGCGTTCAGCTTGCGAGCCAGAGCGGACTTCTTTCTGGCAGCAGTATTCTTGTGCAGAATGCCCTTGGCAGCAGCCTGGTCGATCTTTTTGATCGCAACGCGCACAGCCTCTGCTTTATCAGCAGCATTGCTCTCAATAGCAACGTTAGCCTTCTTCATATCCGTCTTCAGTGCAGAATTGATAGCCTTATTCCGCATGGTCTTGGTGGCAATCACCTTAACACGCTTCTTGGCAGATTTAATA
>DVIY01000096.1 GCA_018710915.1 Candidatus Gallacutalibacter pullistercoris | reverse complement strand
ACATACGGAAAATGCATCGACAACATGATTGTCAAGGCGCCGCTGGCTATCAAAATGGCGCTGGGTGAAAACCCGAAAAACGTCTATCATGGAAAGAACCAGACACCAGTTACCCGTATGGCCACTGCAGCGCTGATCCGCGAACAGCTTTACAAAGCCAAGCGGTATCTGGAGGAGCTCGAAAAAGCGCAGACCGAAGAGGACTTCGATCCGCCAGAGTACGATATCAAGTGCGAAGCGCTGCTGCCGCTGCTGCGCCGCGAAATCCAGGCACATATCCATTGCCACCGTGCCGATGATATCTTTACCGCCATCCGTTTAGCCGAGGAATTCAATCTGGATTACGTAATCGTCCATGGCACCGAGGGCCACCTGATTGCCGAAGAGCTGGCAGAAAAACATGCTCGTGTTCTCAACGGGCCAATTCTGTGTGACCGCTCCAAGCCCGAACTGCGCAACCTGACCCCTGCTTGCCCCGGTAAGCTTCGTAAAGCCGGTGTGCAGACCGCGTTGATTACCGACCATCCGGTCATTCCGCTGCAATATCTTTCCCTGTGTGCCGGGCTGGCAGTGCGTGAGGGAATGAGCCGCGAAGATGCCCTGCGCGCGATCACCATTGAACCGGCAAAAATCTGTGGAATTGACAATTGCGTTGGCTCACTGGCAGTAGGCAAGGATGCCGATTTGGTGGTATTCCGCCAAGATCCGTTGGAGCTGGCGGCAAAACCGGAGAAAGTTTTTATTTCCGGACGTGAGATTTGAAGGAGGGCTTTCCATGATTCGAGAGATTGAAGCGTCAGAGATCACCCGCGAAATCCGCCGGCTGTGCATCGAAGCGAACCGTGAGCTGCCTGCGGATATGGAGCAGTGTATCCGCTGTGCGGCAGAGCGGGAAAACCACCCTATCGGCCATTCTATTATGCAGGATATCTGCAATAATATGGATGCTGCCCGGGAACTGACGTTGCCCATCTGTCAGGATACCGGCATGGCGGTGGTGTTTGCAGAGATTGGACAGGATGTACATATCAATGGGAATTTTGAAGAGGCTGTCAACGAGGGCGTGCGGCAGGGCTATGTAGAGGGTCTGCTGCGCTGTTCTGTAGTGGCCGACCCCATCCGCCGCGGCAATACCAACGACAATACCCCGGCCGTACTCCACACCCGGCTGGTGCCGGGCAATCAGGTTCGTTTGATGGTGGCGCCTAAGGGTTTTGGCAGCGAAAATATGAGCCGCACCATCATGCTCACCCCTTCCGCCACCCGGGAGCAGATCATCGGCGCGGTAGTGGAAACCGCCCGTTTGGCAGGGGCCAACCCCTGCCCGCCCATGATGCTGGGAGTGGGAATCGGCGGCGATTTTGAGCTGTGCGCCCTGCTGGCCAAAAAAGCACTGTGCCGTCCTGTTTCCCGCCGGAATGACGACCCCTTTTATGCCCAGCTGGAAGCGGATATGCTGGAAGCCGTGAACCAGCTGGATATCGGGCCGCAGGGATTTGGCGGCGTGACGACCGCGCTGGCGGTAAATATCGAGCAGTATCCAACCCATATTGCCGGGCTGCCCATGGCGGTGAATGTGGGCTGCCATGTGACCCGCCACGCAGAAGTGGTGCTGTAAAAGGGCACGATTCATCTGATTGCCTGCATATGAAGAAATCCGATACAAATTCTTTACACTTTCTCCACAAAAGACTTTAAAACTTTTATCAAATGTGTTATACTATAAGCACAGATACAGGAGGCTCCCAGAGGTTGCTATTTGGGAAAGCGCCTGCACAGTTTAAAGTGTTAGGAGATGTTGGCATGAAAATTACGATCATCGGCAGAAAGGTTACCCTGCGGGACAACTTCAAAGAGCTTGCAACCAAGAAGCTCATGCGCTTTGACCGGATTTTCGACGAGGATGCACAGGCGACCGTCACGGTGACGCTGGAGCGCAACCGTCAGACGGTGGAAATTACCATTCGCCAGCCGGGCATGATCTGCCGCGCGGAGGAAACCGCCGCAGAAATGAACGACGCCCTCGATAAGGTAATTTCTGCACTGGGCCGGCAGATCCGCAAAAATAAAACCCGTCTGGAGAAGCGTCTCCACAGCGGGGCCATCGATCAGTATGTGCAGGAGTATGCGGAGAATATTGAGCCGGAAGATATGGCGGAGTTTGATGAGTATGAGGTGGTCAAGACCAAGCGCTTCTATGTGAAGCCCGCCAGTGTCGAAGAAGCAATTTTGCAGATGAATATGCTGGAACATCAGTTTTTCATGTTCCGCAATATTGAAAATAACGAGATCAATGTGGTGTATCGCCGCAAGGATGGCAAGTATGGCCTGTTGGAGCCGGATGCCGAAGAATAATTGGATCATAAACAGGAGGGCCGCGCGAAAAGCGCGGCCCTTTTTGCTGACAGAGGGACATTTTATGAAAAAAATACAGAAAGATGGGTGCGTTTTTTGACAGACACAGGCGAAAACCGTGAGTATTACCGGCAGAATTCGCTCTGTGACTGTTCGGCATGCAGGAATTTTTATGCACAAATCAGCGGAAAATACCCGGAACTGGAAACCTTCCTTTTTGAATTGTGGACATTGCCCGCCCCGATGAACTCATTTGGATAGAGCGGGAAGAGGAGATCGAGTATATTGCCATGTACACGGCCAGAGGGGAAGCAAATTCTGTGCAGGCGGAGGTAATCCGGATTGGTGCACAGCAAATTGTGGTAAGTCAAACAGCAGATTTTCCAAATGAGCGGGAATTGCCCTGCTTTGGGCTGACGGCATCTTCCTTCTCTTTGCCGTGGGTTTTAAGCGAGCCGTTTCCTGGTTCAGAGCAAAAGAAAGGAATCCTTTTCAAAATTGTCGAAGGCTTTAAAAAGAAAAAGGGCTGAAAAATTTGCGCTGCATGGCAGTGTATGGTACAATCAAAGGGAGAAATAAGAGAAAGGACAACATCTATGGAATTGTTTGAAATGGTTGCCCCCTGTCTGCTGGGCGTAGAGGGCCTGGTGGGAGAAGAGCTGCGGGAAATGCAGGCCGCAGAGGTTCGCCCCGAGAATGGGCGCGTATTTTTTAAGGGAGACGAACGTATGCTGGCCCGGGCCAATATGGGTTCCCGGTACAGCGAACGTATTTTGATACATCTGGGCACTTTTCCGGCCCGAACTTTTGAAGAGCTGTTTCAGGGTGTGAAAGCCCTTCCCTGGGAGCGGTGGATCGGAAAGGACGATGCTTTCCCGGTAAAGGGGCGTTCGCTGAACTCCAAGCTGCACAGCCTTCCGGACTGCCAATCCATCATCAAAAAAGCTGTGGTGGAGCGTCTGCGGGGCAAATATCACGTTTCCTGGTTTGAAGAAACCGGTCCCCTGCACCAGATTCAATTTTTGATTATGAAAGACCAGGCAAGCCTGATGCTGGATGCTTCCGGCGCCGGGCTGCATAAGCGGGGTTACCGGCAGAATTCTACCGAAGCCCCCATTAAAGAAACGCTGGCTGCCGCGATGGTCAAGCTGGCCCGTGTGCGTTCTGATGGGAATTTTATCGACCCCTTCTGTGGTTCCGGTACACTGCTCACTGAGGCGGCTTTGTATGCCCTGAACATTGCGCCGGGCTTGCAGCGCCGTTTTTCTGCGGAGAAATGGGCGCAGGTGGAGAATCGCGTATGGCAGGAGGAGCGCAGCCGTGCCCGTGATCTGGTCAAGCGGGATGCAACCTTCCGGGCGACCGGCTATGACATTGACCCGGCAGCGGTTTCTCTGGCGCTGGACAACGCCCGGAAAGCGGGGGTTATTGCCTTTATTAAGGCTGAAAAGCGGGATATCCGGGATTTCAAAGCCGAAGGTGACTACGGCTGTGTCATCTGTAACCCGCCTTATGGTGAGCGCCTGCTGGATATCCAGACGGCGCAGGAACTGTATGGGGTGATGGGGAAGGTATTCGTGCCGCAGCATGGCTGGAGCTATTCCATCATCAGCCCGGATGAGACCTTTGAAGACTGCTTTGGCCGCAAGGCAGATAAGCGCCGGAAGCTGTATAACGGCATGATTAAGTGCCAGTATTACCAGTACTATACCTATCCCAGAGCGCCGAAAGGCTGATATCCCCCTGTTCTTTAAAAAACAGGTATTCAATTTCCCATAGAAAGGATGACGCAGCTATGAAAATCACCGTCATTGGGTGTGGCCGGTGGGGTTCTCTCATCACCTGGTATCTGGACAGCATTGGCCATACTGTGACCCTTTACGGTCGGAAAACCTCCAAAACCATGGGGCGCTTTTTGCAGGAGCGGAAAAACGACCTGTTGGAATTGCCGGAATCCATACGGCTTACTACGGATATTGCCGCCGCAAAGGAGGCGGAGGTTATTGTGATCTCCATTAATTCCCAAGGGTTGCAGGGCCTGATGGACGAACTGAAGCCCCTTGACTTGACGGATAAAATTTTTGTGCTGTGCATGAAGGGGATTGAAATCGCCTCTGGGCGCAGGCTTTCCCAGGTAGTCAATGACAATACGGATTTCTCCAATGAAGTGGCAGTGTGGCTGGGGCCGGGCCATGTGGAGGAATTCTATCAGGGGATTCCCAACTGCATGGTGATCGACAGCAATAATCAAAAAGTCAAGGAACTGCTGGTAGAGGAGTTTTCCAGCGACCTCATCCGCTTTTATTATGGGCAGGACCTGATCGGAAATGAGGTTGGCGCTGCCGCTAAAAATGTCATCGGTATTGCCGCTGGTATTTTAGATGGCCTGCACCTTTCTACGCTAAAAGGCGCTTTGATGTCCCGCGGTACGCGCGAGGTTGCCCGCCTCATTCAGGCGCTGGGGGGAAATGAGCTATCTGCCTATGGATTGTGCCATCTGGGGGATTATGAGGCCACGGTTTTCTCCAAATACAGCCATAACCGTCAGTTTGGGGAGTCCTTCGTCAAGGGAGAGGAATATACCAAACTGGCCGAGGGATATTATACCGTGCGGGCCCTTTTGCAGATGGGCAAAAACTATGGGGTAGACTTGCCGATCTGCCGGGCGGTATACAACACCTTGTATCGCGGAATAGACCCCAAAACAGCATTGGAAGAATTGTTTACCCGCAGCCTGAAAACCGAATTTTATCAGTAAATATAATTAAGAAACGCCGCAGCCTTGCAGGATTCCTGTAGGTTGCGGCGTTTTATGTTGGAACAGCAATATTTACTTAATATCCCGTTTGCGGAAAGGTAAAAGCCCACACAGCATGAACAGGATTAAGAAGCCAAATCCCACCAGTAAGCACCGCTGAATAATTTCCTGTGTGAGAGGATCGTACAGGGCGTTCATGCAGCTGGAAAGTAAATAAGCGGACAGCTGGTTTTCGATATGAAGTACTTCCTGCAAAAACAGCTGGAGCAGGGATGCGCCCAGCAGGGAGAACTGCATGATACAAATGCTGATAGCCATAGCACCGCCGGATTGCCGCAGTAAAAACGCTACTGCCGTAAACAAGGTGGAAAAGGCCAGCGTCAGCAAAATTTGTAAAGATGTAATAATGAGGGCATCTGTGACAAAGGATTCCGAAACCGTTCCCATTCCCCAGAAAATCATGGCTGGAAAGAAGCTGAAAAGAAAGCAGCCGATGGTATAAATAAGGGAAATAAGCCATCCTACCAGTGTTTTGGAAAAGAAAATGGCGCTGCGTCCAAAGCCGTGGGAAGCAATGTTCTTCATGGTGCCATAGCCGAATTCTCCGGCAGCAAAAATCGAAACGGAAATGCAGGCCAGGAGGGGCGTGCTGGTGCTGAAGCAACGGGGAAAATAATCCAGTGCAGCAACACCGTCAGGCGCGCCGCCGTTGGAATATTGGATGAGCAGAATATTCGCCAGCGCAAGCCCCATATTGATAAGCAGGCAGACCCAAAAGGATTTCAGCCGGCGGAGTTTATAAAGATCGGAAGAAAGCAGGTTTTTCATGACATCATCTCCTTTTTAAAGCCCGGCCTGTGCAAAAGCTGCTTCTGCACGGGAAGTCACCTGGATAAAGTACTGCTCCAAATCTCCTTGGCGAGTGTGGAGAGAGTCTACTAAGATACCGGACTGTACCAGTGCCTGATTAACCAGGGCAGGCTGGATGCCCGTATCCGGCAATAACAAACTTCCATCCTCCAGCATGCGGATATCAGATAGATGGAAATGTTCACGGAGAAGGCCCAGCGCTTTTTCCCGGTTATCCACATGAATTTCCAACCCGGATCGGCAGCGCTCTTCCAGCTCTTCGGCGGTAAACTGTTCCAGCATCCTTCCGTGATGAATAATGCCGTATCGGGTAGCCAGCTTGGAGAGCTCCCCCAGAATATGGCTGGAGATCAATACAGTGATATTTTCTTCCCGGTTTAACCGCTGGATGAGATCGCGCACTTCCACAATGCCTGCCGGGTCAAGGCCGTTGGTGGGTTCATCCAGGCAGAGAAACTCTGGTCTTCCGGTAAGTGCCAATGCAATCGCCAGCCGCTGTTTCATGCCCAGAGAAAAGTTCCGGGCTTTTTTCCTCCCTGTGTCGGCCAGCCCCACAATTTCCAGAATACGGTCAATTTCCCGTCCGGAATTTTTGACTCCCAGCATCCGGCATTGGGCTTCCATGTTTTCTCTTGCGGTCATATGTGGGAATACTGCGGGATATTCAATGACGGTACCAATTTTGCGGCGCTGCTTTTCCAGCTGCCCGCTGCCCATCAGACGGATTGTACCGCTGGTAGGAGCTGCCAATCCTACCGCCATACGGATCAGAGTGGTTTTACCTGCCCCGTTTTTGCCAATAAAACCGTAAATGTCACCGCGATGTACATCCATATTTACATGGCTTACTGCGGTTTT
>DVIY01000095.1 GCA_018710915.1 Candidatus Gallacutalibacter pullistercoris | reverse complement strand
ACGCCAGTCTCGCCTGCCGGCTCGGTCGGTGTTCAACGTTTGCCACTGGCAAACAACACCCCTTGACCCCCGCGGCTTACTCCGCGACACGCCAGAGTGAGCAAAGCTCAGTGGCGGTCGAAGGCGGCGCCACGCAAGCTGGCGGCCACGGAGAAAAGAAAGGGCAACCTCCTGTTCTCGCCGGAGTATCGGAAAAAGATTGGTACTTTTCAGCAATTGTGTTATACTAAAAAGAACCAGAACTATCCATCTGTCCGAAAGTTCTGCTTTATTATACATCAATCAGCCGCTTTTGCAAAGGAGAAAGACATGGAATATCAACTGATCCGCAGTCGTCGGAAAACGCTGGAAATTTCTGTAAAACCCGGGGGTTTGCTGGTGGTACGCGCGCCCATGCGGCTGTCAAAAGCCAAAATTGAAGAATTCCTTCTGCACAAGCAGCAGTGGATTTTGCAGAAACAAAAACAGATGGCCGAAAAACCGATAGGACCAGACTATTCGCCGGAAGAAATTTTGCAGAGAAAAGTGCGCACACTGGAGCGGGTCACGCCCAGAGTGGCATATTTTGCGGAACAGATTGGGGTGCAGCCTGCGGGAATCCGGGTGACGGAGGCGCGGAAACGCTGGGGAAGCTGTTCGGCAAAAAACCGGTTGAATTTTTCGTTCCTGCTGGCCGATAAGCCTCCTGAGTTTATCGACTCGGTGGTTATTCACGAATTGTGTCACATCCTGCACCATGACCATTCGCCTGAATTCTGGGCACTGGTGCGGCGATATGACGCACATTTCCCGGGAAAACGTCCGGGCTGAACATATTTATTATACTTGTTTTGAAAGGAGGAGCTTCCATGAAATCGTCCAAAACCGTTGAATTTCCGTTCCATAAAAAATTTCTTTCCATTGCCGGCCCCTGGCTGGAATTGATACAGGCAATCCTGTTTCTCGCCTTCGGTGTACTGACGCTGGCAAATGGCGCCCTGGCTTTCCGCTTTTTACAGCTTGCTGCTTCTGCAGGCCTGTTGATCGCCGGAGGCGCGCGTTTTGTACAGATGCTCGCTTCACAGAAAAAGCTTGCTGCACTGCTGACCGCTGCCGGGTTTATTGCACTGGCAGTTTTGATTGCAATTTATCCCAAGCTATTTGCGTTTCCAACCGCATTGGTATTCGGGCTGTGGTTCGTCATTAGCGGCATCGCCCGCGGAACCATTGCGGTACAGTGCTGGATACAAGATCTCGAGGGGAAATTCCGCAACAGCTTTGCCGCTCTTTTGTCGCTGGCTTTTGGTGTGTCATTGATTGTCAATCCTGCTTTACGCCTGCATACCGTGTTTACGATTGCCGGAATTTATCTGGTTCTGTATTCTGCGGTGCTGCTGCTGGACTTTGTTTCCGGGCTGTTCCTCTCCAACCAGGTGGGTGACCGCATCAAACGGAGGGTGCGCATTGCAGTACCCATGTTCATCACCACATTTATTCCCAGCCGCCTGATCGACGATTTTAACCGATATTTTGCCACGCATCAGGAAGAAGGCGGCGTGATTCGTGAAGCGAATAAAGAGGATGGCAAAAAACCGCCGCTGGAAGTCTTTATCCATCTTTCTGACGAAGGCTTTGGCAGGATGGGGCATGTGGATATCTGTCTGGATGATACGGTGTATTCTTACGGCTGCTATGATAATCATGCACATCGGTTTTTCGGTATGGCAAGCGACGGCACCGTGGCAGTCGCGCCTTTTGGCCCCTATATAAAGCACTGTTTGACCTTTGAAAACAAGGTGCTGGTGGGGTTTGGGCTGAATATTACCCAAAAGGAACGCGAAGTAGTGGAAAAACAACTGCAATCCCTGCGGGAAGTGCTGGTACCCTGGAAAAGCGATTTGGAAAAAAAGCGCGAAGGCCAGCAGGTAAAGGGGGATTGCACCGACCCCGCCAGCGAACTGGTCAAAGCCACAGGTGCTTCTATTTATAAAGTAAGCTCCGGGCCGTTCCGAAAATATTTTGCCATCAACACCAACTGCGTCAAGCTGGCGGATTCCATCATCGGCCCCGCCGGTCTGGACATCCTGCGCGTTAACGCCATTGCAACACCCGGCAGTTATTTGTCCATGCTCAATGAAATGTTTGAACGGGGGAATACCATCGTCACACAGCGAACCATTTATGCAGACAAAAAGCGCGGGAAAACGTTGGCGCAAAAGCTGGCAAAAAAGGCCGCCAAAAAATGAATTGGTGAATCTTCCAGAAACAACACTTTGTTTTTATACTATCCTACAAAATAATAAAAAAGGGATGCCATTCTCCTGTAAATCGTGTATAATGGCGGCAGAAGGCCGGGCTGGCCGGTCTTCTCATTTTTTGCTGGAGGAGGCAAAGTAAAGATGTATCAAACTATTTCTCCCGGATTAGTAGGCGTTTCCATTGGGTTGGAAGAGGGCTGCCGCATGGCCGCAGCAGCTGGTTTTGAAGGGTACGCCATCGAGCCGTTTATGATGGAGCAGGGAGCGGGCGCTGTGCGCGATGTATTGGCACAGTATCACCTCACCCCCGCCTGTTACGGTCTGCCGGTGGATTTCCGTCGGGAAGAAAGCGTTTTTGAAGAAACGCTGCGTGCTCTGGAACCCAGCGCCAAATTCTGCGCAGAGCTTGGCCTGACCCGGTTCTGCACCTGGCTCTCGCCTGCAAGCGACGACCTGACTTATGAAGAGAACTTCCAGCTGCACACCCGCCGACTGAAGGCATGCGCAGAGGTTCTGCGCGAATACGGCATCATGCTGGGGCTGGAATTTGTGGGCACGCCCAGCGCAGTAGCCAGCCGCAAGCACGCCTTTATTCACAACCTGGACGGCCTGCTGGACTTGTGGGATGCCATCGGTACGGGAAATGTGGGCATCATGATCGATTCCTGGCACTGGGATATGGCACAGCAGAAGCTGGAAGACTTCCGCAAGATTCCCGATGAAAAGTACGTAGTGGTTGCACATATCAACGATGCACCCGATCTGCCGCTGGAAGAGCAGCAGGACGGCAGCCGCCGTTTGCCGGGCGCAACGGGTGTCCTGCGCATCGGCGACTTTTTCACAGGGCTGACACAGCTGGGCTATCAGGGCCCCGTAATGGCAGAGCCCTTTGACCGCTCGCTCAACGGCCTGCCCGCAGAAACCGTATTTGCCCGCGTCAAGTCTTCCATTGATTCCGTCTGGCCGCGTCTGTAAATCTCCTATGGAGATTTGTGTACGGCGGTTCGCGTGATGCCGCACCGCCACCCCGGCGAGGACAAGAGGCGGCAAAGCAACCGTCTTGGTTCCTTTGCAAACCTCCACGAAGGGCCACTTCCCTCTTCCCTTGTGGAAACGAAACGTTTTGTGTAAACGGCAGCTTTAGGTGCGGCGGTTCAGTTAGCTCACGGCTGTAGGTGCGTATTTATGTGCGCCTGAAACGTTTTCGCCGCTCTGGCGACGATGAAGGATTGCCCCTTATAAATCTTTGGTTTCTATTCGGGAAATAGAAAAACGCCTCGTCTGCCACAAGGCCGACGGGGCGTTTTGTTGTTTGCCTGATTAGGTTTATTCCTCGCTGAAGGAATCCTTGCCAAGTCCGCAGAGAGGGCATACCCAATCCTCGGGAAGGTCCTCAAATGCAGTACCAGCGGCAATTCCGTTATCGGGATCGCCCACTGCGGGATCGTACACATATCCACATGCATCACAAACATACTTTGCCATTGAAAAAAACCTCCTTGAATTTTCTGATTCTTGTTTTTTTAAGAAACAAAACCTGTACCTTTGGTATTCGGTACAACAGCAACACAAGATGTTGTGTTATCAGTATAGCAGTCTCAGGCGGCTTTGTCAATTGAATCATCCGGATACACAGTCTCCATCGAAATGGTTCTCATAAAGCATTTCGACTACCCAGTTTTCGGTGATATCCAGCAGATGCAATGGGTGAACCTGTTCCCGCGCAAGGCTGCGCACCATTTGAATCAAAGTTCGAGTATACCCAAAAAGACATGGCGTACGGGCTTTTTCTACTTTCCCATCTTCGCGGCGCCATATCACTTCAATCCCGAAGCCTTTACCATGCCTGCCATAAATCCGATAACTTTTCGTCTGATGTTCTGTCTTTATGATTGCCACTACGTCTACCATAATACAGCACTCCGTTTGTGTGTTTTTCACGTCGCTTATATCATACACTTTTATTTCA
>DVIY01000094.1 GCA_018710915.1 Candidatus Gallacutalibacter pullistercoris | reverse complement strand
ACGCCAGTCTCGCCTGCCGGCTCGGTCGGTGTTCAACGTTTGCCACTGGCAAACAACACCCCTTGACCCCCGCGGCTTACTCCGCGACACGCCAGAGTGAGCAAAGCTCAGTGGCGGTCGAAGGCGGCGCCGTGCAAACTGGTGACCACGGAGCAGATTACTTTGAGCGCGCCTGCTGCGAGCTGACTGAACCGCCGCGCACAAATTCCCCGTAGGGGGATTTACAAGCGCGGCAGGTTCCGCACCGCTTTCTGCATCGGAACTTCGTGGAGGTTCGCAAAGGAACCAAGACGGTTCCTTTGCCGCTTCTTTGTGCCCCTTTCTTCTCGCAGAAGAAAGGGCAATCCCCTGCCCCCGCCGGGGCATCGGAAAAATATTTCGGGCGGTTGATAACTGCCTGCTGAATAAAAAACTATGGTCTATATATCACTAATTATAACCTTTATTTGAGTTAGTGACAAGTCACTAATTTGATAAATCTGGATATTCTATCATAAAGATGTAATTTATCTTTAATGAGAGGATATCTTTGTATGAATACACAACAAGCGGTTGCGGTTCGTATCCGTCAGTTATGTAAAGAACGCGGTTTAACACCAAATGGATTGAGTTATCTTGCGGCTGTACCGCAATCCACCATAAAAAGCATTTTGAATGGTGAAAGCCAGAATCCGGGAGTTATCACTATCAAAAAATTGTGTGACGCATTAGAAATCACATTGGGTGACTTTTTCTCTTCACCGGAGTTTGACGAACTGGAACAGGAAATCAAATAAGCAGAGATTTTGTGTGGGCGCATAGTATGCGCCCGAAAAGATACATTGAACATTTAGTTGTCGCTCAAGTGCCGCGCGAGCTGGTGACCACGGAGCAGATTGTTTTGAGCGCGCCTGCTGCGAGCTGACTGAACCGCCGCGCACAAATTCCCCGTAGGGGGATTTACAAGCGCGGTGGTTCCGCACCGCTTTTTGCATCGGAACTTCGTGGAGGTTCGCAAAGGAACCAAGACGGTTCCTTTGCCGCTTCTTTGTGCCCCTTTCTTCTCGCAGAAGAAAGGGCAACCCCCTGCCCCCGCCGGGGCATCGGAAAAATATTTCGGGCAGTTGATAACTGCCTGCTACCAAAAGGAAGCTGACAAGGCTCTGCTGTGTCAGAGAGTGTGGAACCCCGGACATCCTTGCTTCATAGACTGGAGTAAAAATACAAAAGTCTTTGGGGGTGTGGCAGTTGAGGTGTTATCGCAGACCACGGCCGCGCAAAAAAATAAAAGCCCGCGCCGTTTTTTTGTTGGGAATCCTGCTCGCATTGGGAGTGCTGGGGCTGGCAGAATGGCGAATCCATTCGGTTTTTGAAGATGTTACATATGGCTACGCCAAACGCATGATTACCGAAGCCGTTAACGAAGCGGTCGAAAACGTCTCGCAGGAAGAAACCGGGCCGCTGTTCACCACTTCACAGGCAGAAGATGGCTCGCTGCAAAGCCTGTCGATCAATGCCGCCGCTATGAACCAGGTGAAAAGCGAGGTAGCGCTCGCAGTACAGGAAGCCCTATCGGGCAATCATTGCGAAGCGGGGGTACCGTTGGGAACCCTGCTCGGCAGTGCGCTGCTGCATGGGCGCGGCCCGTCTTTGCCATTGCGCGTAACCGCCGACGGGAACGTACAGGTGGATTATGAAAGTACATTTTCTTCCGCCGGCATGAACCAGACCTGCCACCGGATTATCCTCACTGTGCAGGTGCAGGCATTCACCTATGTGCCCGGCGCTTCCGGCAGAGTAGAAGAACAAACTTCTGTCGTGCTGTCTGAAACGGTCATCGTGGGGCAGGTGCCGCAGCTGGTCACCGGCTGGAACGGCTTTTCCAGCTGAAAAAACAGGTTATGTAAAAAAATCACTGTCAGGTGTTGTAATTTTTCTGAAAATCGTATATAATAATCAGGCTGGTAGTTGTACCGGCAGAAATAGAGCAAGACAGAACGCGTATCGCAGGATATGCGGGCGGATGGGTCTGCACGGCGGGGCGCCGTGAACCATGTCAGGCGGGGAACCGAGCAGCATTAAGCGGAGTTGCCCTGTGCGATGCAGGCAGCCCGTCCGTCCGTATATCCAGCGGTATGATACCGTCAGAAGATGGCGGCTGTCTTGCTCTTCTTATTTTATAAAATCGGGAGGTGGTTCCATTTATGTATCAGGTTCTCTATCGAAAATGGCGCCCGCAGGTTTTCGCGGATGTAGCAGGCCAGCCGCAGGTGACCACCACCCTGCGCAATGAGCTGACCGCCGGACGCATTGCCCATGCGTACCTGTTCACCGGCTCTCGCGGAACCGGTAAAACAACCTGTGCCAAAATTCTGGCTAAGGCTGTGAACTGCCTGCACCCCATAGACGGCGACCCCTGCGGCGAGTGCGAAATTTGCAGGGGAATCGACAGCGGTTCCGTGATGGATATCATGGAAATCGACGCTGCCAGCAACAACGGCGTTGACAGTATTCGCGATTTGTGTGAAGAAGCTGCATTTACCCCGGCAATGGCGCGCTACCGTGTGTATATCATCGACGAGGTACATATGCTT
The DNA here is from genome assembly GCA_018710915.1 of Candidatus Gallacutalibacter pullistercoris. Classification (GTDB taxonomy): domain Bacteria; phylum Bacillota; class Clostridia; order Oscillospirales; family Acutalibacteraceae; genus Heritagella_A; species Heritagella_A pullistercoris. Next base: position 7,470 of record DVIY01000094.1, on the reverse strand, counting down.
TCGCCCGGCGCATACAATGCCCTTTTAAAAACACTGGAAGAGCCGCCGCCGCATGTGCTTTTTATTTTGGCAACCACAGAGGTTCACAAGCTTCCAGCAACCATTTTGTCCCGGTGCCAGCGGTTTGATTTCCACCGCATTGCGCCCGAAGATATCGCCGCACGGCTGCAATATGTAGCAGAACAGGAAAACGCTTCGCTGGAAGAACAGGCCGGGCTGCTGATTGCCCGTTTGTCAGACGGTGCCCTGCGTGACGCGCTGTCGCTGCTTGACCAGTGTTTGGGCCACAACCGTGAAATTACAGTGCAGGTGGTCAACGAAACGGCGGGCCTTGCCGGAAGAGACCATCTTTTCGGCCTGACACAGGCTATCATGAAAAAAAACTCCGCCGTCGCATTAGAGATTGTGGACAGGCTGTACCGCGACTCCAAAGATATGGCGCGGCTGTGTGAAGAGCTGATCGATCATTTTCGCGGAATGATGCTCATCAAAACCATGAAAGATGCCAGTGCCCTGCTGGCGATGGCTCCAGAAGAACAGGAGAGACTCTCCAAACAGGCGCTCGCCGCGCCGCTTTCCACAATCCTGCACGGCCTGACCGTGTTTCAGGAAAGCCTGGAGCGCATGTACCGAGCCAGCAACCGCCGGGTAGAGATGGAAATGAGCCTTATCCGGTTGTGTTCGCCCGAGCTGGAAGACAGCAGCGCTGCACTGGTGCGCCGTATCGCCGCGCTGGAACAGCTGGTGCAGTCCGGCGTACCGGTACAGGCCGCCATACCAGCCTCACCCGCACCAAGCGTACCCGAGCCGCAGCCAGAAGCCGAAAAACCGGCTGTTATTCAGGAAGAAGAACCCGAGCTTCCTAAAGAACCGGCCCCCGTACCGGTCAAGAAGGAACCGGCCCCGCAGCCGTCCGCCAAGCCCGTCTCCATGGAGGAGATTCAGGCAAACGCCCGGCAGCTGGAAGAGTGGCCCGAAATCCTTCAGATTTTGCGAAATTATTCGCAGTCCATTGCAGCAGCATTCCATGGCTCTTCCGCATATGTCAGCGGGAGCTATGTGCTGATAGATGCCCCCCAGGAGCTTGCCTTCGAGCTGCTCCGGAAGTCGTCCCAGCGCGATAAAATGCGCGACGCTATCCGGCAGGTAACCGGCAAGGTCTATAAGCTGGGCCCGTATAAGCCCACAGAGGGGAAAGAAGCAGAAAAGCAGGACCCCCTTGCTTCCCTGACAGAACAGGCGCGGCAGGCGGGCATTGAAGTCATTGAAAAAAATTAGGAGGAATTGACTTATGAAAGCAAGATTACCCCAGGGTTACGGCGGAGGCGGCGTGAGCAATTTGCAGCAGCTGGCCCGTCAGGCACAGAAGCTTCAGGAAGATATGGACGTGCTCTCTAAAGAGCTGGAAGAAAAGGAATATACTGCAACTTCCGGCGGCGGTGCCGTAACTGTAACCGTAACCGGTAAAATGGAGCTGAAGGCCATCGACATGAAGCCCGAGGTAGTAGACCCCGAGGATGTGGAGATGCTGTCTGATATGATTGTTGCAGCTGCGAACGAAGCCCTGCGCGCTGCTTCCACCGAGAAAAGCGAGAAAATGGAGAAGCTGTCCGGCGGCCTGAACGTTCCGGGCTTGTTCTGATATGGCTTCCTATCATGTAGCGCCGCTGGAAACGTTGGTAGAGCAGTTTGAAAAGCTGCCGGGCATTGGGCATAAAAGCGCCCAGCGGCTGGCCTATCATATATTGGGTATTTCGCGCGAAGAAGCCGAAAAGTTTGCCAATGCGATTATGGATGCGCATGAAAAAATCCATTATTGCAAGGTGTGCTGCAATCTGACCGACGAAGAGCTGTGCCCGGTGTGCCGCAACAACAGCCGCGACAAATCCACCATCTGCGTGGTGGAAGACCCCCGCGACGTGTTCGCGCTGGAGCGCACCAACGAGTTCAACGCAACCTATCACGTGCTGCACGGAGTAATCTCTCCGCTGAGTGGGGTAGGCCCCGATAAGCTGCATATCAAGGAGCTGCTGGCACGGGTAGGCGACGGCCAGGTAAAAGAGGTCATCATGGCGACCAACCCCACGGTGGAGGGCGAAGCTACCGCCATGTACATTTCCCGTTTGCTCAAACCCATGGGCATCCGGGTGACCCGTCTTGCCTATGGTATCCCTGTGGGCGGCGATCTGGAATACGCCGATGAAGTCACCCTTTCCCGTGCGATTGAAGGCCGAAGAGAATTGTAATGAAACCCGCTGTTTTCTTTTTAGAAAGCAGTGGGTTTTGCTTTATAGAGGGATAAAAAGAGATAAGAAAAAGCTGTATCTGCTGCCGGTTACACAGAGTCTATTGATTAACTTTTGAAAAGCAATTGCCTTTGTGCATGAAAATGGGATTTTCAGCGTATACTGATGCTGTATACCTGATGAAAAGGGGGAGACAGTATATGAAAATCCGCTGGAAAGAGCTTCTGTTCAGCCTGGCTATCAGCCTGGGGACCGGTGCGCTTGCCGGTCTGATTACGCGCGGCGGGATGGAAAAATACGGGCAATTCCAACAGCCTCCGCTTTCCCCGCCGGGCATTGTATTCCCCATTGTCTGGACGGCCTTGTATTTTCTGATGGGTGTTTCGGCCTATCGGGTGCTGGTGGGAGAAAAGCCGTTGCGAGAACAGGCGATTTCCATTTATGCCGCTCAGCTGGCGGTAAACTTTTTCTGGCCGTTGTTCTTCTTTGGCTGGGGATGGTTCTGGTTTTCATTTTTCTGGCTCCTGTTACTGCTGGTTCTGGTAGTCTGGATGATTTTCCTGTTTTTCAAAAATGACCGGCTGGCGGGAATTCTGCAAATCCCCTATTTGCTGTGGCTGGTGTTTGCCGCTTACCTGAATTTGGGTGTAGCCCTGCTGAACTGAATATAAGTCTGCCGCTCCTACGGGAGCAATACGGTGTGTCGATAAACCCAGCTGGAAGAAAAATTGCATAAATCTGTTCGCGTGGGAATCGCTGCAAAATCGTAGAAGCTGCCCCGCGACGTAAAATTTTCGTCCACCTTTTATAAAAGGTGGCAGGAAATCCAAAAGGGCAGAGCCCTGTTGGCCGCTCTCCGCAGAGAGCGGAACCCTTTCTGCGTCCGAAAACGCAGGAAGGGGTGAGAAAACAGTTCGGCGGACTGCTTTCGAGGGGGAACCCACGTCTGGGGTTCCCTCTTTTTATGTCCTGTGCTTGTGCGATTTTTCGATAAAACAGACCTTTTTTAACAATCTGTGCCGCTCCTACGGGAGCGGCGTTTTTGTTCATAATTGAAAAATAGACATTTCAAATGAATCGTGGTATGATGAAAACAAAAAAAATAAGAAAGGGTGTCATACCATGAAGGGCTGTATTCATTTGTATACGGGAACCGGTAAGGGAAAAACCACCTGTTCAGTTGGGGTGAGCGTCCGTGCAGCAGGCAGCGGCCTGCCGGTGTGGTTTGTACAGTTTTTGAAATCTGCGCCCAGTGGCGAAGTGGATGTATTGAGAAAAATCCCCAATATCACAATGCTGCGCCATGAAGGAAGCGGTAAATTTTCCTGGCAGATGGATGACAGTGAGAAGAGGGAAATGGCACGCAGTCATCATGAGTTTTTGCGGGAGGCTTTTTCACAGGCAAATTACCATGAAATGGCAGTACTGGTATTGGACGAGATGCTGGATGCCTGTGAAATTGGCATGGTGGAGTGGGAGTACCTTCTCGACCTGCTGCAAACCCGCGGCGATGGGGTAGAGGTGATCCTCACAGGGAGGCATGCCCCAACGTGGCTGGAAGAGATGGCCGATTACCATACCGAAATGACCAAAAAAAGACATCCTTTTGACCAGGGAATCGCCGGCCGAAAAGGGATAGAATGGTAAAATAAGGGATACCGGAGAGAGAAAGAGGGGAAGTGTATGTATAAAATTATGATCGTGGAAGATGACAGCGTTATTGCAGGCGCGATTGCCCGGCATATGGAGAGCTGGGGCTGTGAGGTCCATTGTGTAGAAAATTTTCAGAAGGTAACAGCAGAATTTGCCGCGTTTGACCCGCAGCTGGTGCTGCTGGATATCTCCCTGCCATTTTTTAACGGATACCACTGGTGCAGCGAGATCCGCCGCCTTTCCAAAGTGCCGATTATCTTCATTTCCTCCGCTTCTGATAATATGAATATCGTCATGGCCATGAATATGGGCGGCGATGATTTTATTGCAAAACCATTTGATTTGCATGTGCTGGCAGCCAAAGTGCAGGCAATTTTGCGCAGGACATATGATTTTGGCGGCCAGAGCAGCCTGTTGGAACATCGGGGCGCGATTTTGAACATGGGAGACGCCACCCTGACCTATGAAGGCAGCAAGGTAGAGCTGACAAAAAATGAATATAAAATTTTACAGACACTGCTTGAAAACAAGGGGAAAGCCGTCAGCCGTGATTCCCTGATGACCAAGCTGTGGGAAACTGACTGTTACGTAGACGAAAACACTCTGACCGTTAACGTGACGCGTCTTCGCCGGAAACTGGAGGCAGTGGGGCTGGAAGGCTTTATCATCACCAAGAAAGGAATCGGGTATATGATCTCATGACGGAAAAGCTTTCTTTGTGGAATATCCTTCTGGCTTATTTGCGGCAGAGAAGAAAGCTGCTCTGCTTTCTGGCAGTCCTGGCGGGGATCTGTGGCCTGCTGTTTGTGCTGTACCGGCTGGAACCCGAAGCGTTTGTTTACATGATGATGCTCTGGTTGTTTGCCGGGCTGATCGCCGTCAGTGTGGATTTCGGGCTTTTTTACAGCCGCCACCGTAAGCTGGAATCCCTGCGGGCGAACATCCTGTATTCGCTGGAAGAATTGCCAGACCCCAGAAATCTCATCGAAGAAGATTATGATGACGCACTGCGTGCGCTTTTTTGTGAAAAGCAGCGGGTACAGTCTGCGGGCGACCGTGAAAAAAGCGCGATGATTGAATACTATACTTTGTGGGCACATCAGATTAAAACGCCTATTGCCGCCATGCGGCTGCTGCTTCAAAGTGAAGAAAGCGAGCAGAACCGCGATTTGCTGGCCGAACTCTTCCGGGTGGAGCAATATGTCGAAATGGTGCTCTCTTATCTGCGCCTGGGAAGCAGCAGCAGCGATTTTGTCATTCAGAAATATCCGCTGGAAAAAATTGTGCGCCATGCTGTGCGAAAATACGCGCCGCTGTTTATCCGGAAAAAAATCCGGCTGGAAATGGGCGAGCTGCACAGCCAGGTGCTCACCGATGAAAAATGGCTGGGCTTTGTGGTGGAGCAGGTTCTTTCCAATTCCCTAAAATATACCGCAAAGGGTTCTATTACCATTCGGGAAGAACCCGGGAAGGTGCTGGTGATTGAAGATACCGGAATCGGGATTGCGCCGGAAGATTTGCCGAGAATTTCAGAGAAAGGTTTTACTGGGCTGAATGGCCGGACGGATAAACGCGCGACAGGTTTGGGATTATATCTGTGCAGAAGGGTGCTGGAAAAGCTGTCGCACAAAATGGTGATTACCTCTCAGGTGGGAGAGGGAACACAGGTGCGGATTCTGCTTGACTCTGTGCCGGAGATTTGGCAGTAATATGCGCCCTTACAAATCGGTAAGATTTCACTGGGAAATGTAAGCCAAAGAAATGGCATGCATTTCCCGGTTTTGATATACTGGCTGTGACGAAACAAAGGAGGTATTTCATATGTCAATATTGGAAGTCAATCACTTGAAAAAGGTATATACCACCCGTTTTGGCGGCAGCCATGTACAGGCCCTTTCCGATGTCAGCTTTTCTGTAGAACAGGGGGAGTTTGTGGCGATTATGGGTGAATCCGGCAGCGGCAAAACTACCCTGCTCAATATCCTCGCCACGCTCGACCGCCCTACCAGCGGCGAAGTTTTGCTGGCAGGTAAAAACGTCCTTTCTATCCGCGAGAAAGGCCTTGCCGCTTTCCGCCGCGATAATCTGGGTTTTGTATTCCAGGATTTCAACCTGCTCGATACGTTTTCGATTCAGGATAACATCTTCCTGCCGCTGGTCCTTTCGGGCAAGAAGTACCCCGAAATGAAAGAACGCCTGGCGCCAATCGCGTCACGGCTGGAAATTACTTCTCTGCTGAAAAAGTTCCCCTATGAAGTCTCCGGCGGCCAGAAGCAGCGTACCGCGGTAGCCCGTGCACTGATTACCGAGCCGCAGCTGATTCTGGCTGATGAGCCGACCGGTGCGCTGGATTCCCGTTCTGCCGATAGTCTGCTGCGGCTTTTTGAAGAGATCAATCACAGCGGCCAGACGATCCTCATGGTAACACACAGCATCAAAGCTGCCAGCAGTGCCGGACGTGTATTGTTTATCAAGGACGGGGAAGTTTTCCACCAGATTTACCGCGGGGGGCATAGCCAGGAAGAGATGTACCAGAAGATCTCGGATACGCTTACGCTGCTCGCTACCCGCAGCAGTTCTTCTGCAGAAGGCGGTGTTTGCATTGAATAACTTCTTTTATGCAAAGCTGGCCGGTGTGAATATCCGTAAAAATGCAAAAGTTTATGTACCGTACCTGCTTACCTGTATTTTTACGGTAGCGGCCTATTATATGATGAGCGCCCTTTCCATGAATCCGGGTATTGACAATATAGAGCTTGGAAGCGGTTCGCTGCGTGTTTGTCTGCAATTGGGCGTGTGGGTGATTTCGCTTTTTTCGGTAATCTTTATTTTCTATACGAACAGCTTTCTGATGAAGCGACGCAAGAAAGAAATCGGCCTGTATAATGTACTGGGTATGGGAAAAGGGCATCTTTCCCGCATGATTTTCTATGAAACCCTTTATATCGCAGCAATCAGCCTGGTAGTAGGGTTTGGGCTGGGTATCCTGCTGGATAAAACCGCGTTTCTGGTACTGGCCAACCTGATGGAATCCGAAGTGCCGCTGGGATTCTATGTTTCTATTGATACCATTAGAAATGCACTGATTCTGTTCGGTGTGCTGTATTTTCTGATTTTCCTCAATAGCCTGCAGCAGATTCATCTGAACAACCCGATTGAACTGCTGCGCGGCGGCCAGGTGGGCGAAAAAGAACCCCAATCCCGTTGGCTGCTGGCTTTGATAGGGACGATTTTGCTGGGAAGCGGCTATTGGATTGCAGTTACCATTACCAACCCGGTACAGGCATTTACACTGTTCTTTTTTGCAGTTATCCTGGTCATCCTGGGCACATACTGCCTGTTTACTGCGGGAAGTATCGCTATTTTGAAAATACTGCGCAAAAACCGCCGTTTCTATTATAAGACCAACCATTTTATCGCCGTTTCCGGCATGATCTACCGTATGAAGCAGAATGCGGTAGGGCTGGCCAATATCTGTGTACTCTCCACGATGGTGCTGGTGATGGTTTCTTCCACCTGTTCCATGTATTTCGGCTTGGAAGATATGATCGACAAAACCTATGCCCGCGAT
>DVIY01000093.1 GCA_018710915.1 Candidatus Gallacutalibacter pullistercoris | reverse complement strand
GGCGTCCCCCATCATCAGCAGCCGTTTTCCATAACAGGTGATCATCAGGATCAGAGAATTGTTATTGCTGGTAGAACCCGGTTGGGTCGGCCCCAAAACTTCGATCTCTGCTGGGCCGAACGAAAACCGCTTTCCGGCTGAAACTTTTTCTACAGGAATTTTCTTTTCATTCAGGCAAGTGCGCAACAAGCGGTATTCTTCGGTATCTGGAATCAGTTCTTTCGGAATTTTAGATTCCCAGAAGTGAGCGGGTGGAAACTCCTCTATCACTTCCGCCATACCGCCCAAATGATCGTTATCGGGATGCGTGTTGACTGCCAGCACCAGATTCTGAATCTCCATACGGTGCAGGTAACGCACAATCTCACGCCCGGAATCATAAGTACCACTGTCAATCAGAACAGCACTTCCATCAAAACAGAGCAGCGCTGCGTCTGCACTTCCCACATCCAGAAAATGCACCGTAAAACCCGACGGCGGTGTTTCTGTAAGTCCAACCAACCGGTACAGACTTTTCCAGGCTTCCTGCACCGTTGGCACCAACGCCGAAAGCAGGCACAACAGGGAAATTACCAGTGCGGCAATCTTTACCGGCCGCCCCGGCCCTTTTTCTTTCCGCCCTGTTTTTGTTTCCATCCTGTTTCCCCTCCGCGGCGGGCATTTTTTCTCGGCTCGTTTTTCTGTGCGGATCGATGGGATTTCCCGCTCGACCCTGTTTCATTTGATGTGCGTTCTCCTGCAAGCGGTTTTACCAGGCAATCCGGACCGTATCCAATCAGGTCAGTACGCCCTGCTTCTTTTAATGCACGCACCACCACTGCGTGATTTTTGGGTTCATAATATTGCAGCAAGGCACGCTGCATTCCCTTTTCGCGGTCTGTGCGCGGCACATAAATTTCTTTTAATGTATATGGGTCAAGTCCGGTATAAAACATACAAGTAGAAATCGTTCCGGGAGTGGGATAAAAATCCTGCACCTGTTCGGGATGCAGCTTCTCTTTCTTCAAAAACAGGGAAAGCTCAATCGCATCGCGCAAGGTACTGCCCGGATGAGAAGACATCAGGTATGGAACCAGATACTGTTTTTTATCAATCGACTTGGTAATCTCATAAAAGCGCTTTTGGAACTGATAGTACGGCTCGATATGGGGCTTACCCATACAGTCAAGCACTGCAGCCGAACAATGTTCCGGCGCAATACGAAGCTGCCCGCTCACGTGATACTGTACCAGTTCCTTGAGGAAGGTCTCATCGGGATCTTGTAATACATAGTCATACCGCACACCGGAGCGGATAAAAACTTTTTTTACTCCTGGAAGGGCACGCAGCCGCCGCAATAAATGAAGATATTCGCTGTGATCGGCCTGCAAAGCCGGGCATGGCTTGGGAGCAAGACATTTTTTTCCCTTGCAAAGACCCAGTTCCGCTTGCTTTTTGCAAGAGGGCAAACGGAAGTTAGCCGTGGGGCCTCCAACATCGTGGATATATCCTTTAAAGTTCGGCTTTTGAGTCAGCTTTTGCGCTTCCCGCACAACGGATTCTTCACTGCGGGTTGTAATCGCGCGTCCCTGATGAAATGCAATTGAACAGAAATTGCATGCGCCAAAGCATCCCCGGTTATGTGTAATTGAGAACTCCACTTCTTCAATCGCGGGTACACCGCCCATGGTTTCATAAACCGGGTGATACGTCCCCTCATAGGGAAGCTCGTATACTTCGTCCAATTCTTCCTGCGTCAAGGGCATAGCCGGCGGGTTTTGAATTACCAACATCTTTCCATGCTTCTGAATCACACGCTTACCGCGCACAGCATCCTGTTCGTCCTGCTGCTTCCGGCAGGAAATGGCGTATTCCCGTTTGGAATCACACACCTGCTCAAAGCTGGGGCAATCCACTGCCGGTCCGGGCTGATACTCTTTCGTAGGAATTGCATAGCAGGTGCCGCGAATATCCGTCAGTGAGGAAACAGGTTCACCGCGATCCAACCGCTGCGCAATTTCTATCGTTTGACGCTCTCCCATACCAAACGAGAGCAAGTCTGCACCAGAATCGAGCAGAATAGAGGGACGGATTTTATCATCCCAATAATCGTAGTGCGCGAAACGCCGCAAAGATGCTTCCAGGCCGCCAATGATTACCGGTACTTCTGGATACAGGCGCTTGAGGATACGCGTATAGACAATTACCGCGCGATCTGGGCGGCGTCCTGCCTTTTTTCCGGGTGAATACGCATCCTCGCTGCGGCGCTTCCTGGCAGTGGTATAGTGCGCAACCATGGAATCGATATTGCCGGAATTCACCATAAAACCCAGACGCGGTTTCCCAAAGCGTTTGAAATCTTCATCTGTGCGCCATTCCGGTTGTGACAGAATGGCCACACGGAAACCAGCATGTTCCAATACACGAGAGATGATTGCTGTACCAAAGGTATTGTGGTCTACATATGCGTCACCAGTTACAATTACAAAATCTGCTTCTTCCCATCCACGGACATGCATATCCTCCATGGAAATTGGTAAAAATGCCATAATTCAGAATTCCTTTCCTGTCCGTATCCGGTTAGTCGGGCTGCTGTGCGGTGCGTTCCAGCCACTGCTGGTAACTCATAAGTACCTGACGCGGCTTTGACCCTTCGTGCGGTCCAACAATACCCAGCTGTTCCATTTCATCGATCAAACGGCCTGCACGTGCATATCCCAAACGCAACCGGCGCTGCAATAGAGAAGTAGATGCCTGCCCTGCCTCTACCACACATTTAATGGCGTCGTTCAGCATAGGGTCTTCTATAGAATCACCAGTATCTTCCGAAGACTTGTCACGCTCTGCTGCTGCGTTCTTCTCAATCTCTTCCATAATCTTATCGTCATAGCCGACTTCTTCATGCGTATGCTTGACAAAATTGACAATCGATTCAATTTCGCTGTCGCTGACAAAACATCCCTGAATACGCACAGGCTTCTGGCAGCCTACAGGAGCAAAGAGCATGTCACCCTGTCCCAGCAGTTTTTCAGCTCCGCCGGTATCCAGAATCGTACGCGAATCGACTGCCGACGAAACGGCAAAAGCAATCCGGCTGGGGATATTGGCCTTAATCAAACCCGTTACCACATCGACCGAAGGCCGCTGGGTAGCAACTACCAGATGCATTCCCGCAGCACGCGCCATCTGTGCCAAGCGGCAGATGGCATCCTCCACCTCATTGGGAGCGGCCATCATCAGGTCAGAAAGCTCATCGATAATAATGACGATCTGCGGCATTTTGGGCATGGGCTGCCCGTCGTCATCCTGAAAGTTTTTGCTTTCTGCCAACTTATTGTATCCTGCCAGATCTCGCACACTGAAATCTGCAAAGGTCTTATAACGGTTCAGCATTTCCGTCACTGCCCAACCCAATGCACCAGCTGCTTTGCGAGGATCGGTGACGACTGGAACCAGTAGCTGAGGAATCCCATTATAGATTCCCAGTTCAACCACCTTGGGGTCAATCATCAAAAGCCGGACTTCTTCGGGGGTAGATTTATACAGCAGGCTGATAATCAGCGAGTTGATGCACACAGATTTACCAGAACCAGTGGTACCGGCAATAAGGATATGAGGCATTTTTCCCAGGTCAGCACACGCTACCTGCCCAGCAATGTCGCGGCCCAAAGCAACAGTTAATTTGCTGCGGGATGTCATAAAAGCATTGGATTCAATCAGTTCGCGCATATGTACGATGCTTTTATGCTTGTTGGGAACTTCGATACCGACAGCAGCTTTCCCGGGAATCGGCGCTTCAATACGCACGCCGGAAGCCGCCAGGTTCATTGCAAGGTCATCCGCTAGGTTAGTGATCTTGCTGATTTTCACACCTGCCGCCGGCTGAAGCTCATATCGCGTGACAGCCGGGCCACGGCAGATATCCAGAATCTTGGTCTGCACGCCAAAGCTGCGCAGCGTTTGTACAAGCAGCTGCCCATTATGCTGCTGCTCTTCCAACTCCAGTTCGGGGTCGATTTGGCGGCTGGCTGCCAACATGGAAACCGGTGGGAATACATATCCGCCGCCTTGTACCGGTTCCGGGTAGATTTCTGGAGCAGGGGTGACTGCGGGTACAGGTTCTGCAAGGTCTGCTTTAGGAGGCTGTGCAGCTGGCTGCGGCTGAATGACCGCCGGAGACTGCATAGCTGCCTGGGCAGAATGCTGAATACTCCTTTTTTCTTCCCGCACAGCTTTATCGGTATTCGCTGCGGCAAAAAAGGCTTCCCTTGCAGCCTTTACAGCGGCTTCTGCTGAAGCAGGCAGCGGACGGGGTCCAGCTGGCGCAGCAGGTTCTGGCGTGGGGGCTTCTTCTGCCTTTTTTCCGCTGCTGGTTTCAGTTTTTGCTGGCTGCTGCTCAATTCCAAAGGCATTAAACAGTTTTTCCTGCTTTTCGTTGCTGGCCGGTTCAGCCTCGGGTTTTCCAGCGGCCTTTCGGGCAGTACGGGATTTTGATTCCCCATCTAATGCAATATCAATTTCAGATGTCTGATGTGTCCGCTCCATCTCAACACGGCGAATGTTTTCTCTCTGTTCCCGGACCTGACTGACATTTTCAGCCACTACTTTGGCAGGTTTGGCCATCGTCCGGAAAAGTTGAATCAATGTGGTACCAGTCAAAATCATAATAGCGACAAACAGAACCAGCAAAATGGCTATCTTAGAGCCAATTCCACCGAGCAGGCTGACAAAAGGATAACCCAATAGCCCACCGGAAAGCCCGGAGCCGCCTCGCGCCTGTCCAATCTGATAAAGCTCTCCCAGCAACGGGAAATAGCCGATTTCCCGCTCAAACTGGATATCAGAGAAAATATAACTTGCGGAGCACGCCATAATAATCACCGCAGATGACAAAATTACTTTGCCACGCATTTTGCCGGTTGACTTTTCCATTGCGGTCATTACCGCTACATAGATTAACAAAATCGGCCAGAGAATTGCCCAGGTGCCGAACATTCCCAACAGGAAATTATGCAGGGCATTCCACACATTGTCACCAGGAATCAATACCATGCAAATAAGAAGCAATGCACAGGCAAAAAGAAGGATGGCACGTACCTGATTGTGCTGCCGCCTTTTTTCCAGCAGCTGTTGTTCCTGTTCTTTTTTCTGCGCCGCAGTCATTTTAGCAGATTTTCCGCTGCTTCCATTGCTCCGGGAACCTCCGGTATTTCGGGAAGAAGCGCTTTTACTGCGGTTTTGGGTGGAACGCGTCCCACTTTTGGTTCCGCTTTTTTTGGATTGCTGTGTTGA
>DVIY01000092.1 GCA_018710915.1 Candidatus Gallacutalibacter pullistercoris | reverse complement strand
CTCACCCCTTCCTGCGTATCAGAAAGGATAAGGGTTTCGCCCATTGCGATGGGCGACGCAATGGGGTGTGCCAGTGGCACACAAACAAGGCGCCGACCGTAGCGGGAGCAAAGACCTGACGAAAACTTTACCACTGCATACCGTGTGACAGCAAGCAAAAATCATATGCTGTCAACTATCAGACATCATCAGGTTTTTCAAAAAGGATTCCCTGTTCACGCAGGCCTTTCAAGACACGCTCATAAGCCTCTTGAGACGGGCAGGAAAGCGTATGCAAATGGATGCCGCCAGTCAGGGCGCACAGCGGGTTAGCCTGGTTTTTTTCGAGTTTACACAGAAATGCATCTGCATCATAACGCGAAAAAATTTGCAGGCTTCCGGAAATCTGCCCATATAGCGGATGCTCTACAATAACATCCAGCAATCCGCAGCCGTTATCCACCACCGTGTACAATTCCTGCGGCAGAAGCTGGTCATCGTGACAGCAGGCAATGGTTCTGGCAGGCTGCTCTGTTTTGTATTTTTGCAGCACATAGCCTCTGGGTGTTGCGGAGATCTCATGAGCCGCCGCACGCAGCAGGGCAATATCCCCCACGATAATCTGACGGCTGACAGAAAAACGCTTTGCCAACGAAGTGGCGCTGACCGCTTCTTCACTTTCCCGCAGCACTTCCAGTATTTGCGTCCTTCTTTTATCGGATGGGCTCATATATCAATGCTCCTCTCTCAGCATGGTGTTATTGTAGCATACTTTTGAATAAAAAGCAAAAAGCAGGCAGCAGATCGGCATCTGCTGCCTGAATCTTTCCTGCACAGGCAGGGGAACAGTTCTTACTTTTTCTTGGCCGGCTCTTTTTTGGTATTATGCTCCGCATAAACTTCCAGCGCCTCTTCTACCGGACCGTCAAATACCAATTTACCCTTAATCAGGTAAATCGCCCGATGGCAAATTTCCCGGACACCCTCGGGAGAATGGCTGACATAGAGCACCGTAGTGCCCTTTTTGATAATTTCAGCGATGGCACGCTTGCACTTCTTTTTAAAATTGGCGTCGCCCACGCTCAAAGCTTCGTCAACCACCAGAATCTCAGGGTCAGTATTGACGTTTACGGCAAAGCCCAGACGCATTTTCATACCGCTGGAATACGTGCGCACAGGCTGATCGATATAATCGCCCAGCTCGGCAAAATCAATGATTTTTTCTTCGATTGTACGGATATATTCATCCGTCAAACCCAGCAGATAGCCTTTTAGATAAATATTCTCCCGGCCGGTCATTTCACTGGAAAAACCTGCGGTCAGCTCCAGCAAAGCGGCCACGCGGCCGTTCACCGTTACCGTGCCGCTGGTAGGGAACGAAACGCCGGTAATCATTTTTAACAGCGTGGACTTACCTGCGCCGTTATTGCCGATAATGCCCACCGACTCACCCTTCTGAATCGTCAGGCTGACATCATTCAGGGCCATATGCTTTTTTAGCTTCTTGGAATGATAAAACAGCGCCAAAAACTGCTCTTTATTATCTTTATAGAGCGTATACTCTTTTGTAACATGGTCAAAAACGACTGCGGGCTGTGTATCTGCCATTTTTATACGCCTCCCTTACAGTACATCCGGCAGCTTCTTGCGAAGGCGGTTATAGTTGTAAATCCCCAGCAGAATGATCACAATAAACTCCACAAAGAAGACCAGTGTTTCGGTTGGATATTCCCAGAACCACTGGTGGGAAACAAACGCTTTGCGGTAGCCATTCACAAAATAGTTGATGGGATTCAAAAGCATTAGATGGCGCAGCCACGGTATATCCAGTGCATACGTATCCCACACTATGCCGGAAAGCCAGAACAGGCCGGTCATAATGGATTTAATCAGATTTTCAAAATCCCGGCTGAACGCGCTCATCGGAGCGGTAGACCACGAAAGTGCCAGGAAAAACAGGAACATCAGCGGGCAATAATAGAAAAACTGAAGCGCATATGCATTGGGGATATATCCATTGAAGCAGAGGAAAATCACCATCAGCGCAGCCAGCACCAAATGGACATAGAATTTGGCCAGCAGCGTAAAGGTCATAATATTGGAAACCGGGAAGTGCATCTTCACCACGAACTGACGGTTCTTACGAATCGACTGAGAACCGAACAAAATACTATCGCTGATAAAAAACCACGGGATAAAACCGGGCAGCATAAAGGTAAAGCGAGGAATACCGCCAATATCTCCACCAGCCCGCAGGCCTACGTCAAAAGCAAACCAGTAGATAAACAGCGTAAACAAAGGTTTCACCAGTGCCCAGCCGGCACCCAGGAACGAACCTTTGTAGTCCTTTTTTAGTTCTGTCCGCGCCAGCATCATAATCTGTTTGGCATTATGCTGGTGCTCTTTAAAAATACTGAACAAATGAAATGCCTCCCTGTGAAAGATAGTCAATCTGCTTCGAAGCACTTTGCGTTTTGCACCCATATTCCAAAACGGCTTTTCTTAATTTTACCTTCCCTTTCTTCAATTGTCAATTATAGACTGGTAAAGGAAAAAAATTGCAGAGAAGCGCCCTATCCTGCTGAAAAAAACGCGCAGTTTTCAGGCAATACGCCATATGCTTTCCACTGCTTCTGCTTACCGGGAAGCGTACTGTTCCTGTGCCGGGCGAATCAGGTGGGCATATTCTGTCTTTAACTCTTCGAACGCCCGCAGCACCTGATTGGGGATTTCAACATGTGCAATAAAGTCTTTTCCGTTCGGGCCATAACCATTTTCGTCATCCAGCAGACGGGGGATTTCGCCCATCAGCAGCGCAATATATTCTTCCATGCTCCACATTCCCCAGACATCATTGGGAGAAAACGCTAAGACGCCGTCCCGCACTTCGACCTGCACCCGATAGCTGGCAAAATTGATGATTTGCACACAGTCCCCCAAATATTTGCGGAATCCTGCGTCCATTCGGTTTTGCATGGAGGCATCCTGTACCAACAGGATTGTCCTTGGGAAGACCTGGTGCTGCCGTAAAATCCCCAATGTATTGGTGACGTTGTTCCCACAGTTGGTAGAATCGCGCTCAATCCAGTCCGGCACAATGCCGTATTGGCGGTAAAGGTATTCCGCATAAATATCGGCTTCTTTTTTTCCAGCCACTTCCATATCCCAAAAAGCACAATGAAATTTTTTCCGTAACCCTTCGGTTGTATGCCCTTCTCCGCCGGAAATGATAAAATATTCTGCCAGATCATCCTGATAAGCCTGCGCGGCGACATCTCCCCCACAGGGAATACTCCCTCCAAAAAGGATCATACAGTCAGCACGCCAGATTCCATATTTTTCGTAAAGGCTGTCCGGTGTCAATTTTTCGACATCACGCCTGCCGCAAAACCCTGCCAATATATTTAAATTTTGGGCTATTTTTTCCAGCTCCATACGGTTCCCTCCTGATTTATTACAAAAAACGAACCGGGCTTTTCAGTATCATCATGCAGGCCCGGCGTGTTTGATGATTTCAGTATATCACATTTTGCTGGAAAAGCACAGCCTTCAAAAGAAAAAAATGGCAAGATAAGGGGTTTTATTTTGAAAGAGGCCACACAAAAAATCCTCTGTCTGGAAAATCCCAGACAGAGGATTGAAAGCCGCCCTTTGACGGAAAATACAGGCGCACATCTTTGCACGCTCAACCCGGTCAGCTGATAATTTTATAGTACGTGCGCGCGGTCAGAGAATAAATCAATCCATACAGCACGGCAAAAATCAGGAAAGTGATTCCTGTGCACAACAGATACAGGCCAATATTATGCAGCGCCATCAGCTGTAAAATCCGGTAAATCATGGGGAAGGCAAAGGCTGTATGCACGCCTGCCATGATGAGCGGCAGGAAAAACACGGTAAGCACCTGTGAACGGATCGTCTGCCGGATTTCCCGCTTATCCATGCCCACTTTTTCCATAATTGTAAAGCGTTCTTTATCGTCGTAGCCTTCTGAAATCTGCTTGTAGTAGATAATCAGGATGGTTGCCATGATGAACAGGGTTCCAAGGAATACACCCACAAACAAAAGCCCTCCAACCAGGCCCAGATACCCTGCTCTTTCATTGGACTTTACCACGACATTCAGCATATAAAGGCCACCGCCACTTTTTGCGGCTTCGTTTGCCAGTTTTTCAAAAGAGTAATTGAGTTTTTTTGTAACGGCTTCTTCTGCTGCATCGTTATCCAAGTCGAACGCATAACTATACTGCAAGTTTGTGTAATCGCTGTAATCGACGCCGGGGAATTGCTGCATTTTTTCCAGTTCCAGAAGGGTTTCAAAATCTTTAACCACCACACCCAGATGGCTGGTCATCATAATTGCAGCCGCACCGTTCGGGGGGAATTCCGTCAGCTTTTCCCGAATTTTCCAGTTTTCATCTGTAAGCGGGAAAATATCGCCGTCATAGCTGCCTTCACCGGAATACAGCAGCACTTCCCCATCTTCCAGTGTCTTATTGGTACCCATTGCTTTGTTGTACTCATCTACTGTCGTAAAAGTAATCGCGTAGTACTCAGAAACCGCCATCCCATTGTTCAGATTTTCGGGGCGAATCTCATATACCCCATCAGTTTTCTGCGCATCGCAGTTCAAATAAAGATACTGCACGAGGTTTTGGGTCCCGGCGCCTTCTTCCTGTAAAATTTCTTTTACCACCGAGTCAATGGCATCGCCAATCTCTTCTGAATTGCTGTTTATACGCAATTCGATATCGCGGGCA
>DVIY01000091.1 GCA_018710915.1 Candidatus Gallacutalibacter pullistercoris | reverse complement strand
TCATACTTCTCATCATAATACTGCTTAATGCTGCTCAGAGAAATAGAGAGCAGGTTTGCATAACGAGATGCTTCCGGGTCGCTGCCGGAAACAAATACGGCATACTCCGGACGCGGACGGCTGCCAAAAGAACGGTAGGTATATCCATTGATGACAAAAGGATTTGGGGAAGCCATAGTCTCGGCTGTTACACTGTCATTGACCTCGCCGATACGGCCCAGTTCACTGCATGCAATGATGACCGAGGTTTCGTCAATCACGCCGATAGTACGGTCAATTGCATCCCGCATCTGGTGGATGACACCCTGAAACAATCTGTTAGACATAGATTTTCCCTCACTTTATTCAACAAATTCGGTATTACAAACTGTAACACAGACAACAGACTCTGACTGCTCATTCTCCCACATAATCGAATCCTATGCAACCCACGATCCATTTTCAAGCGGTCAGAAGAAAACTACTATTTACATTCTACATAAATTCAAAAGAAATTTCAACAGGGAAATAGACAATTTTAAAAATAATTTATAGTTACTGGGTACGTAAGGATATAAAAACTACCAAAGGACAGATAACAAAGAAAAACAAGCCGTGTTTTCACACGGCTTGCCTTTATAAATTACAAACAATCAATTCAGGATCGTCTTCTCAGTTTCCTTATCGAACACGTGCATCTTATTCAGGTCGAATGCGATCTTAATCTTATCGCCGGACTTAGCAGTACTGGTAGGCTCAACGCGAGCAGTAATTGCATTGCCTTCGCAGTTCAGGTACAGGTAAGTTTCTGCACCCATCAATTCAGTAACTTCTACCTCAGCCTCTGCCATACCATTGGTAACCTTTGCCAGGAAATCAGGCTCGTCATGCACATCCTCAGGACGAATACCGAAAACAACATCCTTGCCCACATAATTAGCCAAATCCGTGCCGGCAGCCTTATTAGCAGGAACCTTAATGGTACAATTACCGAAGGTCAGAGTCAAGTCATTGCCAGCCTTACCAACAACAGCATCGATAAAGTTCATTTGAGGAGATCCCATGAAACCGGCAACAAACTCGTTAACAGGCAGATCGTACAGGTGCTGAGGAGTGTCAACCTGCTGAATGAAGCCGTCCTTCATAACCACAATGCGATCGCCCATGGTCATAGCTTCCGTCTGGTCGTGAGTAACGTAAATAAAGGTGGTGCCCAGTCTCTTATGCAGCTTGGCGATCTCGGTTCTCATCTGAGCACGCAGCTTTGCGTCCAGGTTGGAAAGCGGTTCGTCCAGCAGGAATACCTTAGGATCACGAACGATAGCACGGCCCAGAGCAACACGCTGTCTCTGACCACCGGACAGAGCCTTCGGCTTTCTGTCGAGCAGGTGAGAGATATCCAGAATACGGGCAGCCTCTTCCACGCGGCGCTTGATCTCATCCTTCGGGGTTTTGCGCAGCTTCAGGCCGAATGCCATGTTGTCATAAACGGTCATATGGGGATACAGAGCGTAGTTCTGGAACACCATTGCGATGTCGCGGTCCTTGGGAGCCACGTCGTTAGCCAGAGTATCGCCGATGTACAGCTCACCCTTGCTGATTTCTTCCAGACCAGCAATCATTCTCAGAGTGGTGGACTTACCGCAGCCGGAAGGACCAACCAGAATGATAAATTCCTTGTCAGCGATATCCAGGCAGAAATCGGTAACTGCTGTAACACCACCGGCATAGATCTTGTAGACATTTTTCAAAGTTACGCTTGCCATAATTAACCTCCTGCAGACTGTTTGTTTTAATTTACCATCAATTCTTATGTATATAAACTCATAAGAAATTTGCTAAAGTAAGTATAACAGAATTGCGTTCAAGTTGATAGACTGGATTTACCCAAAGTTTACGTTTATTGTTTATGGAATTCTTCTAAATCTCAAAGCAACCTGCACAATTTAACGCGGCTTTCTATGAAAAAATGAGTTTTAGCTCTTCTTCTGTCAATTCACGTGCTTCTCCAGGTTTTAGACTGGGGTCGAGAAAAAGCGCTCCCATGCGCACCCGGCGAAGCTCCAGAACCAATTTTCCTCTTGCAGCAAACATTCGTTTTACCTGATGAAATTTCCCTTCACGCACTTCCACCCTGGCCAGGTTTGTCCCAGGTATTGGTTCCAAACGAGCCGGTAAACACGTAAAATCTTTCAAGGGAATTCCCTGTGCAAAAGCCTGTACATCCGTTTCGTCCACAGGAATATCCAGTTTTGCCTCATAAAGTTTAAAAATATGGTTTTTTGGTGCCAGCATACGATGTGCCATATCGCCATCATCTGTAATAATTAAAAGGCCTGTCGTATCCTTGTCCAATCTGCCGGCAGGGAATAACCCCTTTCTGCGCAGATTTTCCGGCAGCAGGTCAATTACAGTTGGCGTATGGTGGTCACGCGCAGCAGAAAGTACCCCTGCAGGTTTGTTCATCATAAGATAAAGATATTTCTGCACATGGAGCACACGTCCCTCCACACGGATTTCCGACTGCTGGGGATCCACCCGAATTTCCGGACGTTTTTGCAGTTTGCCATCCACCAATACCATTCCGCGGCGGATCATCTGCCCCACCTCTTTGCGGCTCCCAATTCCCTGAGATGATAAAATTTTATCAAGACGTTCCGCTGCCATCATACGTCCCTCCTGCCATCTTCAGCTGCACTCATTGTACCTCAAAACAGCCATAGATGTAAAGGGCAATTCCCGCTGCTTGTCAAAATGGAATATTTATACAAAATATATACATTTTTAATCTGTCGGCCATGCATCTTCTGGAACTTCTTCTATCATTACATCTATATCCTCTGCTTCTGTCTCCTCCTGTGAACTTTCGGCGCCTTCCAACTCTCCTGCAAAACCGGTCATAAACCCATTCAGCTTTACGGAACTGATGTCCCCTCCAATTACCAGGCCGTCATACACCAGCAAAATTGCCCGCACCTCTTCCCCGCTTTTCGGATAATTCAGCACACGGTAAATCCACTGGCGGCACGTTTTGCCTGCGTAAGGCAGCAAATCCAGGCCCTGTGATTTTTGCAGTTCATTATATCTTGTATATACATCGTCAAATTCTTCCGGGATGTGGATCTCCCGGACTTCGAGGGGTTCTGCTTCTACTTCCCATCCAAACTGTTCCAAAAAAGCGATTCTCTGATCTGCAGTAGCACCTTCTGTGGAAAAAACAGGCTCTGTACTTTTTATCCTCTGAGGAAATACAAACATCCCAATTGTTAGAATCATCAAAGACACGCCCAATGCGATCAATCTTTTTTTCTTAAAGCCCGCAGATATGCTCATAGCATCACCCTCTCTCTTATCTGAAACAGCATATGAGAAGAAATGCCTTAAATATACCGCTTTGGAAAAAGCTTTTTAAGATATAATTATTGTCTGTTAAAAACAGTTATTATGACTTTTTCCATCCCCCTTCTTTCCCCTTTCAAAATCTCTTCTTTTTCAACAGACAAAAAAGCCCTATCCAAAATTTTTTCGGATAGGGCTTGATATCTCATGCGTGTTGCTTGTTCCGCTTTAAAAGCGTTATAAGCATTATGCCAGAAGTCAAAAACAGTATTGCTGCCGGCCACAGGGCAGAACCGTCCCCGGTTCCCGGGCTTTCAGACGGGTGGCTGGAAGTCGCAGATATAAAAGTATTGATTACCGTAAAGCTGTTGCCGCTTTGGGTAACACTGGCTGTATATCCCTCTGGTACTTGAAGTTCCCGCACCTGCCAGGTATGTTCCCCCGTATCGGTCCAGGAATAGCTCCATCCGTTTTCCGCGCTGAGCGTTACCGTCTGGACAACCGCATTATCCTTCAGCAGCTGAACTGACACAGAATCCGGGCGATCCTTTGCTGCGTCATCCTTCCATACTTTTTTTACCTGATACGAAACCGCAGGTTCCTCCACCGGCTCCTGGTCTGATTTTACATAAGAGGTCATATTCCCGTTTTCCACCCGCACCAGAAATGGTACAGGCGTATATCGAATTCCCTCAGAAACCAGAGGAGTTCCTGTCACCAGGTATAGTCCTTCTGACAAACCGGTAAAGGTAAGGGAGCCTCCGGAAATTTCTGTCTGGGCGTCCGGCTGCTTATCAGCGGCGTACGCTGCTACTTCCGCTGCAGTTTCCAGCCAGTCATAACCGGGAAGTTCCGCCGGACAATCCGCAAATTGGCCTGAAAAAGCATAGCTTCCGTCAGGTTTCAGATCCGCCGCTCGATACAAGCTGAAAACAGCCCCCTCCTGCCCAAAAATCAGCGTAAGGGTATTACTCTCCGCTGCCCGAACAGGAGCATACAAAACCGTTATAAGCGTTAAAATAACTGCACAAACAGATATTCTGTTAAAAAGTCTTTTATGACGGTACATGATCTTCTTCCCCCTTTTGAGCTGATTTTTTTCTGCGCTTCCAATAAAACAATCCCGCCAAAAGCAGCAGCAGTAAAAACAGCAGCAATCCAAAAAGCCACCCGGACAGTACCATACTGTTCCAATCAACCATGCCAGTAGACCCCTCATCTTTTACCCGTACTCCCCGCACCAGCAGGCGGTGTGTATTGACGCCATAGGGCGTACAGGTGTAGAGGGTGACATAATCCTTGCCCTCTATAATTTGCAGCTGGCTGGTATCCTCCGGCTCCGTTACCAGTATCTGGTCCACCTGATAGGTCAGGTCCCGGTCAAGGATATGCAGGGTGAACTCGTCACCGATTTGCAGCTTGTCCAAATCGGTGAACATCTTGGCCTTCACCAGCCCGTTGTGGGCGGTAATCACACAATGGGTGCTGGGCCCGCCGGTGGGCAGGCTGGTCCCCAGCCAAAACCCCGCGCCCGATTGCAGCGCCTTTTCGCCAGTCCCCTGAAAAATCGGGATATTCACCTGAATGGCCGGAATTTCGATACTGCCCATCATGCCGGTGCCAAGAGGGTTGAGCAAGTTGAAAATTTCCGCTTCCTCTTCTTCCGAAACATCCATCATGGCGTTGCCCCTTTGCGCAAGCTGCCGGTTATACGCCTCGGCAGCCTCCCAAAGCTCGGAATAATCCTTTCCCGAAGCCTCGGCAATCTGGCCCGCAGCCTCGTTATAGGCTTC
The DNA here is from genome assembly GCA_018710915.1 of Candidatus Gallacutalibacter pullistercoris. GTDB lineage: Bacteria > Bacillota > Clostridia > Oscillospirales > Acutalibacteraceae > Heritagella_A > Heritagella_A pullistercoris. The sequence goes on along the minus strand of DVIY01000091.1, from coordinate 1,874 downwards.
GATTTCCCGTTTGGCCTGCCAGCGGTAATATAAATCACTGGCTGTCGGGTAAAACAAAACGCCCAATCCCACCAGAAACAATAAAATAATGAGAATTGTAGTAATCCTGGGCTTTTTCTTCATGCGATGGGCTCCTTTCCCCCTGTAACCGCTGTACCGGGGAAAGGCCCCGAGATAAAACAGGGAAAGCGGAGGAAGAGCGCACCTCTCCCTCCGCCAGCCGTCTGGACTTCATCAAAACGGCCTATGGGTCAATTCGATATCAGGCCTTTTTCTTTTTGCGGGACACCAGCAGGAGCACGCCGGCTGTTGCGATAATCGCCGCGCCGCCGATGGTGAACATCAGGGTACCCGTTCCGCCGGTGTGCGGAATCTGGGAGTTAGCGAAGTTCACATCTACGGTAAAGGTTTCGTCTGCATTATCCGGGATGACAATTTTAAGTTCTTCACTGCTGCAAACATAGCCTTCGGGGGCTTTGATTTCTTTCAAATAATAGGTTCCGGCATCCAGTCCGTCCACCAGAATCTTACCGTTTGCATCGGAGGTCAAGGTCTGTTTGGAGTCCTCAATCACATTCCCCCCTGTATCCTTCTGATACAGCTCAAACTCTGCGCCTTCCAGGCCTTTGGTCGGTTCAGCCTGGTCATACTTAAAGATATCGATAGCGTATGTATTCACATAAACTATATCTTTTTCAGTCGTCCATTCCGGTGCGGTTACCCATGCTTCGTTCTGATATTCACCTGCAACTGCATCTGCACTCAAAGTTGCATCATAGGTCACTGTGATGGGGGTTGCATTTTCAATGTCAGCATCCGTAATCTCGCCTGCTTCATACAGTGCCGCTAAATCAAGAGCAATCTCAAAGCTGCATCCGTCTTCCAAACCGGTGGCAGTGAGTGTGTACTGGCCTGCGGACAAAGCAGTTTCGCCAATCTTGACTACATAGTTTTCTGGATTCGTCAGCATCGCATTCAGCTTATCGTGGAAGGTCAGGACATAGCTGCCTCTTCCTTCGGCCAGCGTTTGTACTGTGTCAATGGCGGGCGGCTTGACCGCTTCGGGATTCAGATAGTTCAGCAAATCCGTGGGGACGTTGGATGTCAGCTGGAACTTGACTTCCTGCCCGGCTGCTGCGTCCACATCGTCGTTCCAGTCTTCGTCGTCATCTTTAACCTGTTTGTCGAGGCCGGGATAGCTAACCTTATCTTTAGGCTCAAGGCCGTGGGCGGCTTTCAGGGCTGTCAAACTGGTGACTGTTGCGGTTTCACTTTCCAAAACATATTCTTCGGCATGGGGTTTTTCCCCTTCTTCCAAATTACACACCTGCCAGCGGGCGTTTTCACCATCCTGATACCAGCCGTCAATCAGGTGCTTGCAGTCATCCAGCACCCAGTCGGTTCCGACTGTGCCGAAAGTGATGGTAGCTGAGGTGTTATTGAAAATATCATCGCCGTCAGTTTTAGAATGGTTATTATAAATAACAGCATCCGAAGGGAGCGTAAGATTGGCCTTATCTCCAGAGTTATAGATGCCGCCGCCATGGCTGTAAGTGCCTTTGTTATTGTTGTTATTCATGATGGTCAGTTTGGCGCCTTTTTCAAAGACGCACACGCCGTTGTTGGAAAGGCCACTGCAGTAGTTATCCGTAATCGTGACAACTGCACCGGCCTCGACTTTGCCGTCAGTTACACCAGATGTCAGTTTTAATCCAGCATAGTCGCCACCAGCAGAATTGCGGGTTACCACTACCTTAGAAGTAGAATCCACTTCAAATTTACCGCTATCATAAATTCCATAGTATCCATTATTGTCAGCGACTAAACTTGAATTTTGAATTACAATATTACTTGCTGAAAGACCATTGCCCGCA
>DVIY01000090.1 GCA_018710915.1 Candidatus Gallacutalibacter pullistercoris | reverse complement strand
TGCTTCCTGCCTGGGTCATGACATATCAATACCATGGAGATACCTATTACTACGCTGTAAACGGGCAGACCGGTAAGGTCTGCGGACGGCTGCCTTTGAGCAAAGCCCGTCTTGCTATCCTGTTTGGCGGTGTTACAGCCGCAGTAGCGGCAGTAGCTGCACTGATTGGAGGGATTTTCCTGTGAAAAAGAAAGTAACCATCAGTCTGTGCGCTGCTGTGTTGCTGTGCGTATTGCTGTCGTTTGGCAGTGTGTTCGCCGCTTCCAGTAAGCGGGTCTATGACCAGGCGGGCCTGTTTACCGCAGAAGAAGTAACAGAACTGGAAAAGAGAGTGGCCGGGCACTGTGAAAGCACCAATCTGGATATCGTGATTGTCACAACAGACAATACGATGGGAAAAACCTCCCGCGACTATGCCGATGATTTTTATGATTATAACGGATTTGGCGTGGGGGATGACCATTCCGGTGTGCTGTTGCTCATCGATATGGATAACCGCATGGCATACATGTCCACTACGGGAAAAGCCATCCGGATTTTTACCGATGATACCATCCAGGCAATTACCGACCGGGTGGCTTCCTGCCTGGGAAGCGGGAATTATGCGGAAGGTGTGCGCGTGTTTTTGAATGAAGTGGAAGATTGTGTAAACCCTAATATTTGGGGAATGGTTCTGGGTTGCCTGATCATTGGTATGGTGGGTGGTACAATTGCAGTTGCCAGCGTGTGGCACAAATATACCCATGGACATAAAGCTGATCAGTATGAGCTGTCAGAAAACAGTTCCATTTATCTGGCAGGACGTGAAGATGTATTTTTACGGAGATACGTCACTTCCCGCAATATCTCTAGCAATAACAGCAGCGGAGGCGGAGGTGGTTCCAGCACACATACTTCCAGCAGCGGGACCAGCCATGGCGGCGGCGGAAGCAGTTTTTAAGCTCTTGCCGCTGAAACTACTAAATAAAAACACAGTATAATTTGACTTTGAAAGGAGCGATGAGTATGGATTTGACTGCATTCTATAAACTGACTTATGGCTTGTATATTGTTTCTTCCAGCACAAGGGAACAGGATGCTGGCTGTATTATCAATACGGCAGCACAGGTGACGGCAGAGCCACCAAGGTTGGCCGTTACTGTTAACAAAAAGAACACAACGGCAAAGGTGATTCAAAAAGCTGGCGTGTTTGCGGTGACTGCGCTGACTAAGAGTGCAGATATGGGGTTGATTGGAACCTTTGGCTTCCGCTCCAGCGAAACCGAAAATAAATTTTCATCTTTTACTGTGAAACGTGATGCGGCGGGCGTACCCTATGTAACAGATCATGCAGCGGCCCGTTTCAGCGTAAAGGTGGAACAAACCGTAGATTTGGATACCCATTGGATGTTTATTGGAGAAGTGACCGAGGCAGAAAAGCTGCTGCCAGAGGAGCTTTTGACCTATGAATATTACCATGCTGTACTCAAGGGCGGCACACCGAAAAATGCTCCTTCCTATAAGGGCGATGCAGAAGAAATCCCGGTAGAGCCTGCTGGTTCTGGTGAACGCTGGCGTTGTACAGTTTGCGGATATATCCACGAAGGGCCGCTGCCAGAAGATTTCACCTGCCCGGTTTGCCGGGTAGGTGCTGAGCGTTTTGAACGCCTTTCCTGAAGATTCGCAGTTATGTTGTGGGGGACAGGTTTTCCGGATTCGGAACGCCTGCCCCCGTATTTTTCCATTCAAAAAAGGAGGACATTGTTCATGAAAAAGGCTGTTTTGGGAATCGTTGCTGCGGCAGCTGCCCTGACGAGTTACGATCAGAATAATCGTTTAACCGTTTCGGAATATGAGTTTTCCTTTTCTACCCTTCCCGAATCTTTCGATGGGCTTCGAATCGTGCAGCTTTCTGACCTGCATAACAAACGCTTCGGAAAAAAACAGGCTCGCCTGCTTGAGCGGGTAGCTGCTTTAGCCCCCGATATGATAGCGGTTACCGGTGATCTGATTGACCGGCGCAGAACAACGCTGCAAACGGCTTTGCCGGCTCAGGAGCTTTGTATCGGTGCAGTTTGGCTGGCCCCGGTATTCTATGTGCCGGGGAATCATGAGGCAAAATTTCAGGAATATCCAGCTTTTCGTGAACAATTGATGCAGCTGGGGGTGCAGGTGCTGGAAAACCGTACGATGCATCTGTCAAAAAGAGGAGCTTCCATCACAATTGCAGGAATTGCGGACCCTGATTTTTTCCGCACACAAAAAACTCACTTCCGCACACAGCTTTTTGGCATGATTCCTGTTAATGCAGGCTTTACGATGCTGTTGAGTCATCGCCCTGAGAAGTTGAATGATTATGGTGCGGCAGGCGCCGACCTGGTTCTGGCAGGCCATGCGCATGGTGGACAAATCCGTCTTCCGGCAGCTGGGCCGGTGTGGGTGCCCAGTCAGGGCCTTTTTCCGCCATTGGCACAAGGCGCCCGTCGTTTTGGAAAAACCACTATGGTTATCAGCCGGGGATTGGGAAACAGCCTTTTTCCGCAGCGTGTTTTTAATTGTCCCGAAATCGTTTGCGTTACCTTGCGGCGAAACAGAAAAGAAACAGGCGATTTTTGAAAATTTGCCATAAAGAATGACAAATCCTGCATTTTTTAATTGCACCCCCTGCCAGTGTGTGCTATAATGGTGTTCACACGGCGTTCTTCCACTCTTGAGAAAAGCAGAAGATGTTGGATAGCTGTTTTTCAAGCAGAGTTCGCATTTAAGCGCGAAAAATATAAAAATGCCGTATTTTTCACGTGCCTCTGGCTGCATGGCTGCCGGCGGCAGTGTTGCATGGAGGTACCATAGATGTATCAAATCGTTGAAAAAAAAGTATTAAATCCTACTGTAACTCTGATGAAAGTGAAAGCCCCGTTGATTGCAAAAAAGGCTGAGCCCGGCCAGTTTATCATTCTGCGTGTGGATGAAAACGGCGAGCGTATCCCGCTGACGGTTGCCGACTATGACCGCGAAGCTGGACTGGTGACGATTATTTTCCAGATTGTCGGTGCAACCACCGAAAAGCTGAATCACCTGAATGAAGGGGATTATATTCATGACTTTGTAGGCCCGCTGGGCGTTCCCTCCCATGTGGAAGGGCTGAAAAAGGTCGCAGTTGTCGGCGGCGGCGTGGGCTGTGCCATTGCGTATCCCATTGCGAAAAAGCTCCACGAGCTGGGCGCCGAGGTTCACGCTGTGGTGGGCTTCCGCAACCAAGATCTTGTGATTCTGGAAGATGAGTTCAAAGCTGTCAGCGATAAATTCGTTTTAATGTCCGATGACGGTTCTTGCGGCGAAAAGGGCTTGGTAACCGACGCATTGAAAAAACTCATCGAGAGCGGTGAGCAGTATGATGAAGTGATTGCTATCGGGCCGCTGGTCATGATGAAGTTTGTCTGCCTGTTGACCAAGCAGTATAATATCAAGACCATTGTCAGTATGAACCCGATCATGATTGATGGAACCGGCATGTGCGGCGGCTGCCGTCTGACAGTTGGCGGCGAAACCAAATTTGCCTGCGTGGATGGCCCTGACTTTGACGGCCATCTGGTAGACTTTGATGAGGCGATGGAGCGTTCCACTATGTATAAGCCTTTTGAACGCCATCAGCATGAAGAGACCTGTAACCTGTTCAAAAAAGAGGTTCAGGCCTGATCCGGCCGGTTTTCAAACTGGAGCTATATTTTTCAGAATCGCTGTGTTTGGCACAGCACGGGAAAGGAAAGAGAATAAACCATGCCCAATATGTCATTGAAAAAGAATGAAATGCCGGTACAGGACCCGCAGGTCCGCAACCATAATTTCACTGAGGTTGCTCTTGGTTATACCGAAGAGCAGGCGCTGGATGAAGCAGAGCGCTGCCTGAACTGCAAAAACAAGCCCTGTGTTGGTCACTGTCCCGTTGCAATTGATATCCCCGGCTTTATCGCCAAAATCCGCGAAAAGGATTACGAGGGCGCTTATCAGGTTATCAACCGTTCCAGCTCTTTGCCGGCTGTTTGCGGCCGTGTGTGTCCCCAGGAAACCCAGTGCGAGAGCAAGTGCGTGCGCGGTATCAAGGGTGAGCCAGTAGCTATCGGCCGTCTGGAGCGCTTTGTGGCTGACTGGCACAATGCACACGTTACTGAAAAAGCCAAGGCTCCCGAGAGCAACGGACACAAAGTAGCAGTTGTTGGTGCAGGACCTTCCGGTTTGACTTGTGCCGGCGATCTGGCCAAGATGGGGTACAAGGTTTCTGTGTTTGAGGCTTTGCATCTGGCCGGTGGTGTGCTGGTGTACGGTATCCCCGAGTTCCGTCTGCCCAAGGCTATTGTCCAAAAGGAAGTGGATACCCTGAAGGAACTGGGTGTTGAAGTAGACACCAATACGGTGATTGGCCGTACCCTAACCATTGATGAACTGTTTGAAGATGGATTTGAAGCAGTGTTTATCGGCTCCGGCGCTGGCCTGCCCCGTTTCATGAATATTCCTGGTGAAAATCTGAAGGGCGTATATTCTGCTAACGAGTTCCTTACCCGTGTCAACCTGATGAAAGCATATCAGGATGGCAGCAGCACGCCGATTCAGCACGCGAAAAATGTCGCAGTTGTCGGCGGCGGCAACGTGGCTATGGATGCAGCCCGCTGTGCAAAACGTCTGGGCGCTGAAAATGTGTACATTGTCTACCGCCGTTCTGAAGAAGAAATGCCCGCCCGCCGCGAGGAAGTGGAGCATGCCAAGGAAGAGGGTATCATTTTCAAGGTGCTCAACAATCCCACTGAAATTTTGGGCGATGAACATAAATTTGTCTGTGGCATGAAGTGTGTAGAGATGGAGCTGGGTGAGCCCGATGAGTCTGGCCGCCGCCGCCCGGTGGAAAAGAAGGATTCCGAGTTCCTGATGGATGTGGACTGCGTGATTATGTCCATCGGTACATCTCCTAACCCGCTGATCCGCAACACTACCAAAGGCCTGGATACCAACCGTCGTGGCTGCATTATTACAGAAGAAGAAACCGGTTTGACCTCTCGTGAAGGTGTATATGCCGGCGGCGATGCCGTAACCGGAGCTGCAACCGTTATTTTGGCGATGGGTGCAGGTAAAAAAGCCGCAAAAGCAATTGACGAGTATATTCGTTCGAAATAAGCCAGTTGTAGTTTTAACAAAACATACAGCTCTTGACAATTAAAATTAATAAGTTTATACTGAATAACGAAGCTGGGGTGCCGTATCAAAACGGCTGAGAGGGCAAGAAGCCTAACCCATTGAACCTGTTGGTTAGTACCATCGTAGGGAAGCTGATGATTCTGTGTAGGATAGCAATATTGAGAGCATGGAGCCGGTTCCCAAAATGGGAACCGGCTTTTGTCATAGTTGGAGGTGGTTTTATGAAGTGGAACGGAAAACAGATTGCGCTGGAAACGCCTGTCACGGTGCTGGAATTTTTGCAGCAGCAGGGATATAACGCCCAGCGTGTGGCGGTGGAGCGCAACGGGGAAATTGTCCGGCGGGCAGATTTTGAAAAAGAGCTGCTCCGGGACGAGGACGCCGTGGAAGTCGTAACCTTTGTAGGGGGCGGCTGATGGAAGGCGTCACGAAACAGGCCCTGTATCAGGCCCGGGTGGAACGTCACGGAGAAGAGGCAGTGCAAAAGCTGCAAAGCGCCTGTGTGGGCATTGCCGGGCTTGGCGGCCTTGGCTCCCACATCGCGGTTTCCCTTGCCCGGATGGGGGTGGGAAAGCTGGTGCTGGCAGATTTTGACCGGGTGGATGTGACCAACCTGCACCGGCAGCAGTATTTTACACAGCAGGTGGGGCTTCTCAAAACGGAAGCGCTGGCGGATACCCTGCGGAAGATTGACCCGTGGCTCCGGCTGGAACTGCACCCCACACGGCTCACGCCGGAAAACTTTCCGACAATTTTCGGCAGCTGCCCCATCCTCTGCGAAGCCTTTGACAAAGCGGAAGAAAAGGCCATGCTGCTGGAAACGGTCCTCACGGAGCTGCCCCATACTATCGTGGTGTCCGGTTCCGGCATGGCGGGGACGGGTTCTGTCAATAAAATCCAGACTCGGAAAGCCATGAAAAGGCTGTATCTCTGCGGCGACGGGGAAACCGATGTGGCGGAATACGGCAGTTTGTTTGCGTCCCGGGTAGCGGTATGCGCAGGCCATCAGGCCCATATGGTGCTGCGGCTGCTGCTTGGGGAAGCTGAGTAAAACTTCATTTATACAATTCTTGATTTTACGATAGGAGGCATTTTTTATGAAAGACGAGTTGATTTTGGGCGGGCATTCTTTTTCCTCCCGCTTCATCCTGGGCTCCGGCAAGTATTCCCTGGAGCTCATCAAGGCAGCGGTGGAAAACGCCGGGGCACAGATTATCACCCTGGCCCTGCGCCGTGCCAATGAGGGCGGCGCTGCCAACATTCTCGACTATATCCCCGAAGGCGTGACATTGCTGCCCAACACCTCCGGCGCACGCAACGCCGACGAAGCGGTGCGCATTGCAAGGCTGGCCAGAGAGTGCGGCTGCGGCGATTTTGTCAAAATTGAAATCATGCGGGATTCCAAATACCTACTGCCGGACAATCAGGAGACTATCCGTGCTACCGAGATTCTGGCAAAAGAGGGCTTTGTGGTCATGCCTTATATGTATCCTGATTTGAATGTTGCCCGTGATCTGGTCAATGCCGGTGCCGCCTGTGTTATGCCTTTGGCTGCGCCTATTGGTTCCAACAAGGGCCTGGCTACCAGAGAGTTTATCCAGATTCTCATTGACGAGATTGACCTGCCCATTATCGTGGATGCCGGGATCGGTCGTCCGTCCCAGGCCTGTGAAGCCATGGAAATGGGCGCAGCCGCTGTGATGGCCAACACCGCCATTGCTACCGCCGGAGATATCCCCGCCATGGCAGAAGCCTTTAAAAAGGCCATTGAGGCAGGCCGTACCGCCTATCTGTCCGGCCTGGGCCGCGTAATGGAAAAGGGCGCTGCTGCCTCTTCTCCTCTCACCGGCTTTTTGCAGGACTAATGAAAACAAACCATATCATAACGAAAGAAGGAAACGCCTTCATGATTGACCAACATACCAACCATATGGAATACCAGCCCGGAATGGAGCAAATCGGCTCCGAAATTCAGGACGCGGTCATCTCCAAAATGAATGAATGTGACTTTGACAGCTATACCGCTGCTGACGTGCGCCGGGCGCTGCAAAAAGACGTGCTCTCCCCGGAGGACTTCGCCGCGCTGCTGTCGCCTGCCGCCGATTCCTTTTTGGAGGAAATAGCGCACCGGGCCCAGCAGGAAACCCGCAAGCATTTTGGAAATTCGGTGATGATGTTTACCCCGCTGTATATTGCCAACTACTGCGAGAATTACTGTATCTACTGCGGCTTTAACTGCCACAACAAAATTCGCCGTGCCAAACTCTCTATGGAAGAGGTGGAAAAGGAGATGAAAGCCATCTCCGACACTGGTTTGCAGGAGATTTTGATTCTCACCGGCGAAAGCCGCACGGCTTCCCCGGTGGAGTATATCGGCGAAGCCTGCAAACTGGCCCGGAAATATTTCCGGGTGGTGGGTGTTGAGATTTACCCGGTAAATTCAGATGAATACGCCTACCTCCACACCTGCGGCGTGGACTATGTTACCGTTTTTCAGGAAACCTACAATTCCGACAAATACGCCACCCTGCATCTGGGCGGCCATAAGCGGATTTTCCCCTACCGCTTCAATGCCCAGGAGCGTGCCCTCATGGGAGGAATGCGCGGCGTAGGCCTTGCCGCCCTGCTGGGATTGGACGACTTCCGCAAGGATGCCTTTGCCACCGGCTACCACGGCTGGCTGCTCCAGCGGAAATACCCCCACGCAGAAATCGCTTTTTCCTGTCCCCGCCTGCGCCCCATTATCAACAATGACAAGATTAACCCCAAAGACGTCCACGAGCGGCAGCTTTTGCAGGTAATCTGTGCGTACCGCCTGTTTATGCCTTTTGCCAGCATCACCATTTCCTCTCGTGAACGCGCCGGATTCCGGGATAATATCATCGACATTGCCGCCACCAAAATTTCCGCCGGCGTTTCCACCGGGATTGGCGACCACAGCGGCGACGGCAAGGGCGACGAGCAGTTTGAAATTTCCGATGGCAGAAGCTATGACGAGATTTACAAAGCCATCCAGGACAAGGGCCTCCAGCCAGTGATGGCGGATTACATCTATGTGTAAGCAGGGCGAGGGGAGACGGCTCATCTGTGTGACGCAGCGCAGCGCCTGCCCTGATGATTTTCTCACCCGCGTGGGCTTGATTATCGCTCAAAGGCCCGCCCGGATTATTTTGCGGGAAAAAGGCCTCTCCCCAGAAGAATATGAAGCCCTGGCGCAAAAGCTGCTGCCCCTTTGTGAAAAATATGGGGTGCCGCTCATGTGCAATGGCCCGGTGCCCAGCTTCACACTTCCAGGGTGCGGCGCACAGCTTTCGTTTCAAAACCGGGGTTTGCCGGTTTCCGGGGAATTCGGTGTGTCTGTCCATGCGCCGGAAGAAGCCGCTGCCTTACAGGAAAGCAATGTCGCCTATCTCATCGCCGGTCATGTATTCCCCACGGACTGCAAAAAAGGTGTACCACCCCGGGGACTGGAATTTCTTCAAAAGGTATGCCAGAATGCCCGTCAGCCGGTGTATGCCATCGGCGGGATTACCCCGGAAAGGGTGCCGTCTGTTTTGCAGGCGGGAGCTGCCGGGTACTGCGTTATGAGCGCCCTTATGAAAGCGCCGGACCCTGTCCGGCTGATACAGGAATTTTATTCACAGGAGGAAACCATCCATGAATTATAACACTCAGATGGAAGCTGCCAAAAAAGGCATTATCACCCCCCAGATTCAGCTGGTAGCGAAAAAAGAGCACCGGGAGCCGGAATGGATTCGGGAGCGCGTTGCCGCCGGTACCATTGCCATTCCCGCCAACATCCACCACACCTCCCTGTCCGCCGAGGGCATCGGCGACGGCCTTCGCACCAAGATTAACGTGAACCTGGGCATTTCCGGCGACGCCAAGGACTATGAGCTGGAAATGAACAAGGTAAAAATGTCTGTGGAAATGGGCGCTGAATCTATTATGGATTTGTCCAACTACGGCAAAACCCGGGTGTTCCGTGAAAAGCTGGTGGAGTATTCCCCGGCCATGATTGGCACGGTGCCCATGTATGACGCCATCGGTTATCTCGACAAGGATTTGCTGGACATTACCGCCGATGATTTCCTCAAGGTGGTGGAAGCCCATGCCAAAGAGGGCGTGGACTTTATGACCATCCATGCAGGTATCAACCGCCGGGCGGTGGAGGCCTTCCGCCGGGAGGGACGGCGCATGAACATTGTTTCCCGGGGCGGCTCTTTGCTGTTTGCCTGGATGATGATGACAGGCAACGAGAACCCGTTTTTTGAGCGGTATGACGATGTGCTGGAAATTCTCCGCGCCCATGACGTGACCATTTCGATTGGCGACGCCCTGCGCCCCGGCTGCATTGACGACAGCTCTGATGCAGGCCAGATTTCCGAGCTGATTGAAATTGGGAACCTGACTAAACGCGCCTGGGACGCAGACGTACAGGTGCTGGTGGAAGGCCCGGGCCACATGGCCATGAACGAGATTGCCGCCAATATGCAGATGGAAAAGCGCATCTGCCACGGCGCGCCCTTCTATGTGCTGGGCCCCATTGTCACCGATATCGCACCCGGCTATGACCATATTACCTCTGCAATCGGCGGCGCCATTGCCGCATCCAACGGTGCAAACTTCCTGTGCTATGTCACCCCGGCTGAGCACCTGCGCCTGCCCGATTTGGACGACGTGCGGGAGGGCATCATTGCTTCCAAAATTGCCGCCCACGCCGCCGACATCGCCAATGGCCTGCCCGGCGCCCGTGACCGCGACAACGAAATGTCCACGGCCCGTCACAAGCTGGACTGGGACGAAATGTTCCGCCTGGCCCTTGACCCCGACAAAGCCCGCCGCTATTATGAGTCCACGCCGCCCGCCGAGCGCCACACCTGCTCCATGTGCGGCAAAATGTGCGCCGTTCGCACTACCAACATGATTCTGGAAGGCAAGACCGTAAAGCTCTGCTCTGAAAAGGGCAGCTGCGGCGACTAAATAAGTGAAAACACTATACTGAAAACACAGAGGACAGCAGAAGGGAAACTTTTTGCTGTCTTTCTATCTATTTTGGAACCATTTACTTATTTTGCAGGCTGTGATATAATCAGATATCCTTATAAGGCAAGAGTGGAATAACGTATGGATATGAAAAATATGATTGCACAGGCTTTTGCGGAAATGGTAAGGCAAAAAGGAATTGATAAGGTCACGGTTAAATCCTTGATAGAATCCTGCTGTATTTCCCGCCAGACCTTTTATTATCATTTTCAGGATTTGGTAGAAGTGATTGAATGGTCATTGGAACGTGCTGTAGAAGAAATGCTTTCACAAAGTTTACAGGCCGAAACCCCGGGAAAAGCTATCGAGGTGTTTGTTTCCTCTACAGCTGAAAATTATGGGCTGATCTGTAAATTGATGGAATCCCGGAAAAGAGCACAAATGGAAAATATGCTGCTGAAGGCCTCACGGAAATATTTTGAGCAGTTACTGCTGGCCAGATGCCCTGAACCATTGCTGCCATATTCCGATTGGGAAGTGCTGCTGGATTTTTGGGCGTGCGGCGTTACTGGCCTTCTTTTTAAGTATTGTGGCAGGAAACAGCCGGATATTAAAATGCTTTCGGAGCAGATCTATCGTTTGCTTTCGGAGCAGATGCTGGGTTCTATAAAATTGTCGGAGACTGAAAAATAGAAGAAAGATTATTGCTAAAAGCAGAAGTGGTATTTTACACTTCTGC
>DVIY01000089.1 GCA_018710915.1 Candidatus Gallacutalibacter pullistercoris | reverse complement strand
CATAAACATCCTTCATCACATGGGAATAAGTGTGCACAGCTACTGTATGCCCTTCATCCACACAGCGCTTCATCAAAGAAGAATACTGATCCTGGTAATCAGACTGGCAGCAATCAAAAAACGTTGCTTTGGCGTCATATTTTTTAAGTACATCCAGCAAAGGTGCTGTCAGATCGCTGGGGCCATCATCAAAAGTAAGGTATACTACCTTGGAGTTATTTTCCAGCACATGCATTTTCGGGCGGTCCGTCACATACAAATCAGGATATTTCGACTGATAGGCCGGTGCATCCGGTTCAGGTGTGGGGATACTCCCCTGTGAAACCGGCTCTTCTGTAGGTTCCGGTGTAACTTCTGGAGAAGGGGTTGGTTCCGGCGTGGCTTGCTCTGAAGGTTCTGTTTTGTCGGGTGATTCTGAAGTTTCAGAAGGGGTTGGGGTCTCGTCAGAAGAAGAAATCCCCTGTTCACCCGGTGCAACAGGGATCAGCTTGTCACCTATAAAAATAGATGCAACAATGACCAGGGCAATCATAACCGCTGACAATGCCACAACCATGATCCGATTGGGTTTTATGCTTTTGCGTCTGGATACATAACGATACTTTTGCTTTTTCATAACAAATCCTTTGTCCTTTCTCAACCTGCTTGGGTTTGCTTTTATTCTGTTTTCACTCTTCTGCTGTCAGTCCGCATTGAACCCAAAAAGCATACCTTGATGCAGGGATCCTCTGACACACACCATACTAGCACAAGGCTCGAATTTTGTCGAGATGTTCCTGAAATTTGTCATTGATTTGTTTAATCTGTAACAAAGTTGTAACCCTTTGCATCTATTTTTCAACTGCGATCTTTTCCTTCTGTATAGTGCAAGAAATAACGGCATTTTATCACGAAATGTCTGATGCCCGGCGCAAAGTTTTGTGATAAAATAGAAAAAACAGTTTGCCGTTTTTCGGCAGCTTGTGCCGGAATTTTTTGAAGGAGGTATATATTATGAAAGAACAGATGACTCACGCAGAAGCAATGGAACGTGCGAAAGCACTTGTTGCAAAAATGACCATTGAAGAGCGTGCTTTTCAGCTCACGTACCGTGCGCCGGCAATTCCACGCCTGAATATCCCTGAATACAACTGGTGGAATGAGGCACTGCACGGCGTCGCCCGCGCCGGCACCGCCACCATGTTCCCGCAGGCAATCGCGCTGGCCGCCACTTTTGATGAGGATTTTCTTCAAAAGGTGGGCGACGTAATTTCTACCGAAGCACGCGCCAAATATAATGCCTATAGTAGTGAGGATGACCGGGACATCTATAAGGGGCTGACCTTCTGGTCCCCCAATGTCAATATCTTCCGTGACCCGCGTTGGGGCCGCGGCCATGAGACTTACGGTGAAGACCCCTACCTGACTGCACGTATGGGTGTTGCCTTTATTAAAGGTTTACAGGGAAACGGAAAATATTTGAAAGCCGCTGCCTGTGCCAAACATTTTGCCGTGCATAGCGGCCCGGAAAAAATCCGCCACGAGTTCAATGCAGAAGCCAGCCGGAAGGACATGGAAGAAACTTATCTGCCCGCCTTTGAAGCATGCGTCAAAGAGGGCGATGTAGAGAGCGTGATGGGTGCTTACAACCGTGTAAACGGTGAGCCCTGCTGCGGAAGCCACACGCTGCTGGCTGAAATCCTGCGCGGCAAATGGGGGTTTGAAGGCCATGTCGTTTCTGACTGCGGTGCAATCATGGACTTCCATGAATTCCACAAAGTCACCCGCACGGTGACAGAATCCGCAGCATTGGCACTGAAAAATGGCTGCGACCTGAACTGCGGCTCCGTTTTCCTGCATGTGCTGGAAGCCTTGCAGGAAGGCATGATTACCGAAGAGGAAATCACCACTGCCTGTGAGCGCCTGATGGCTACCCGTTATCGTCTGGGTCTGTTCAGCGACGATTGTGAATACGACTGCATCCCCTATTCCGCCAACGACACAGAAGAGCACCATGAACTGGCTATCAAAGCCGCACATAAATCCATGGTATTGCTGAAAAATAACGGAATTCTGCCGCTGGATGCTGAAAAGCTCTCTGCCGTGGCGGTGATTGGACCCAATGCTGACAGCCGCGAAGTGCTGTGGGGCAACTATCATGGAACCGCTTCCCGCAATATTACCGTACTGGAAGGCATTCGCGACGCGCTGGAAGGACATGCACGCGTGTATTATTCTGAGGGCTGCCCGCTGTATCAGGACGCTGCCGAAGGTGGGCTGGCACGCAAAGATGACCGCATCGCCGAGGCTGTCCACATTGCCAAGATGTCGGATGTCGTCATCCTCTGCCTGGGGCTGGACGGAAAATTCGAAGGCGAAGAAGGCGACGCCAACAACCCCTATGCTTCCGGCGATAAAATCAATTTGGAGCTGCCCGGACGCCAGCCCATGCTGCTTAAAGCGGTACTGGATACCGGCAAACCGGTGGTTGTCGTGCTGGGCACTGGCAGCGCCCTGACCTTTAACGAGGAAGAAGAACGCTGCGCTGCGCTGCTGAACATGTGGTATCCCGGTGCACTGGGGGGAAAAGCGGTTGCTGATGTACTGTTCGGCAAAGCTGCGCCTTCCGGCAAACTGCCTGTCACCTTCTATCGCACTACCGAAGAGCTGCCTGCGTTCACCGACTATTCCATGAAGGGACGCACCTACCGCTATATGGAACAGGAAGCCCTGTACCCCTTCGGTTATGGCTTGACCTACGAGCCTTTCTCCGTTTCCGGCCTTTCCGTAAAAACGTTGGAAGACAGCGCTGAGGTCACCGTGACCGTGCGCAACGAAGGAAACAATACCGGAAGTGAGACGCTTCAGGTATATGTAAAAGATCTGGAATCCCCTCTGGCTGTACGCAATCACAGCCTGGCAGCATTCCGCTGCGTCACACTGAATGCTGGCGAAGAGCGCACCATTACACTCCATCTGAGCCGCCGTGCTTTTGAAGAAGTGAATGAAGAAGGCGAGCGTGTGCTCGACAGCCGCCGTTTCCGCATTTATGTTGGATTCAGCCAGCCGGGCAAACGCAGCGTAGAGCTGACCGGAAAAGCCCCGCTCGAAGCGGAAATTGTATTCTGAAAATGATTGTGTGGGAGGGTTTCGGCGGAATCAAGAAAATTCCGCCGAAATCCTCTTGACAAATTTCGCTTTTTACAGCAAACTTAACATATAAGCTTCTCTGTAAGAAGCGATTTATGGTACGGAAAGGAAGTTATCTGATGAATTATCTGATTGGCGTAGATTTGGGTACCAGTGGTACCAAAACAGTTTTGTTCGATACAGCCGGCAATGTAATGGCCAGCAAAACCGTGGAATACCCTCTCTATCAGCCTCATAATGGCTGGGCAGAGCAGGACCCCATGGACTGGTGGAATGCTACTGCCGTGACCTGTAAATCTGTTATCGAAGAAAGCGGCGTTGACCCTGCTGACATCAAGGGTGTGGGTCTTTCCGGCCAGATGCACGGCCTTGTGATGCTGGATGCCTGCAACAAGCTGCTGCGCCGCTCAATCATCTGGTGCGACCAGCGTACCGCAAAAGAATGTGAAGAAATCACCGAAAAAGTTGGCGCTGAGCGGCTGATTGAGATCACCGCCAACCCTGCACTGACCGGTTTTACCGCCTCCAAGATTCTCTGGGTGCGCAACAATGAGCCCAATATATATGCAAAATGCGCCCATATCCTGCTGCCCAAAGACTACGTGCGCTTTATGCTGACCGGCGAATATGCCACCGAAGTTTCCGACGCCTCCGGCATGCAGCTGCTGGATGTGCCGAACCGCTGCTGGAGCGATGAGGTACTGGAGAAGCTGGAGATCGATAAATCTCTGCTGGCCAAGGTTTATGAATCTCCCGAAGTAACCGGTTATATCACTCCCGAGGCTGCTGCTTTGACCGGTTTGAAAGAAGGTACCCCTGTGGTGGGCGGCGCTGGTGACAATGCTGCTGCGGCTGTGGGTACCGGTGTGGTGGAAGATGGTAAAGCGTTTGTCACCATCGGCACCAGCGGCGTGGTTTTTGCGCACACCTCTGACATCTCGATCGACCCCAAGGGCCGCGTACACACTTTCTGCTGCGCCGTTCCCGGCTGCTGGCATGTGATGGGCGTTACCCAGGGCGCCGGCCTTTCCCTCAAATGGTATCGCGATAATTTCTGCACCGCAGAGATGGAAACTGCCAAGGGCATGGGCAAAGACCCCTATTTCCTCATGGACCAGCAGGCTGCCCGTGTGCCGATTGGCTGCAACAAGCTGCTGTACCTGCCCTATCTGATGGGTGAGCGCACCCCGCATCTGGACCCTGACTGCCGCGGCGTATTTTTCGGCCTTTCCGCAATCCACACCAAATACGATATGCTGCGTGCCGTTATGGAAGGCGTTACGTTCTCTCAGCGCGACAGTGTGGAGATCCTGCGTGAAATGGGTGTACAGATTGATGAGATGCTGGCCTGCGGCGGCGGCGGAAGCAGCCCGTTGTGGCGTCAGATGCTGGCCGATACCTTCAACTGCGAAGTAAAAACCGTAGTTTCCAAAGAAGGCCCTGCACTGGGCGTAGCCATTCTGGCAGGCGTGGGCGCCGGTATCTACAAAAGTGTGGAGGAAGGCTGCCGTGCAGTCATCCGTACCAATCCCCCGCAGGCACCGGTGGCGGAAAATGTGCCTGAATATGAAAAGTTCTATCAGATTTACCGCGGGCTTTATCCGGCGCTGAAAGATTCGTACCACGATCTGGCTGCGCTGTGATTCCGCTGATTTTTTGGGAAAGAAGGAAGCTGTTATGAAAATTCAAAATGTAAACGACGCGTCGTTCCGCAAATACGGCAAGATCATCCGCAATGTAGACTGCACCCAGCTGATCGCTGAGATGGAAAAGACTCCTGCCCCCGAGGACGCTGTGATTTATGTTCCCAGCGTGCCCGAGCTGGAAGCGCTGCCGGTATTTTCCGATATGCGCGACCGTGTGTATGGCGGCATGCCCGTGCAGATTGGTTACTGCAATGGCGCCAACAACAAGCTCAATGCGCTGGAGTACCACCGCGATTCTGAAATCAACGTGGCCTGCACCGATTTGATTCTTCTCATTGGCAGCGAGCAGGATATGGACCCCGAGACCTTTGTATATGACACCGCCAATGTGGAGGCATTCCTAGTGCCTGCCGGTACAATGATTGAAGTTTATGCTACCACCCTGCACTATGCACCGTGCAGCGTAAACGGCGGCGTATTCCGCTGCGTAGTGGTATTGCCCAGAGGCACCAATCAGCCGCTGGCTGTTGTTCCCGAAAAAGACCGGGAAGATGCACTGCTGTTTGCTGTGAACAAATGGCTGGTTGCTCACCCCGAAAGCGGCCTGGAGAAAGACGGCGCTTTTATGGGGATGACGGGTGAAAATATTACGCTGTAATAAAATGCAAAGAGAGGCATAAGAGTTCGGTGGTTTTCCTGCTCTTATGCCTCCTTTTTTACGTTTTTTCGAAAAATATTTACAAAAAAGTGCAGAGTTAAAAAGCTTTTTCTGTTGTAGCAGCAAAGAATTTGTGCTATCATTATATACAGCTGCTTTTTAATTCGCAGCGATTAAGAAACGTCAAAAGACAGGAGCTAATCATCAATGAAAAAACTAACAGCCTGGCTGGTGTCGCTGATAT
>DVIY01000088.1 GCA_018710915.1 Candidatus Gallacutalibacter pullistercoris | reverse complement strand
TTTTCAGAGCTTTGAATGCTCATTTCGCGCTTAGCGCTCTTGCTTTTTTGGTTTCCCGGAGTTTGTCCTCTCCGGTTGGAATACTTTCATATTCCTCAAAAGGATTACGGGTTCCTTTTCTTGTTTTCGTTGTTTAATTTTCAAGGTCCTGTGCGCTCTCTTTTTTCTGTCAAGCGCTTGACTATTTTATCACATTTCGTTGTGTTTGTCAAGAACTTTTTCAGAAGTTTTTCGGAAGCTTTTCCGAAAAGAGCTCTTCAATTCTATCACATCTTTCGATGTTTGTCAAGAATTTTTTTCGCTCTCACTTTCGCGGAACTTTTCTATCTTACCACAACCAATCAAGGTTTGTCAAGATTTTTTTCCGCTCCGTTGAGCGCTTGACTATTCTACCACGCTTTCTCCCTCCTGTCAACGCCTTTTTTCGCTTTTTTTCGCCTTTTTGCTCAGTTTGACGTTTTTACCATTTTTTCTCATGATTGGGCCTTTTTTCTGACTTGATGTCTTTTTCCTGTTTTTCCGAATAAATAACTCTTTCCGGAAGATACTTCTATTAAAGGAGAGATGCTCATGACAAAGAAACGCTGGCTGCTGGTCTGGAAGATTGCTGTCATCCTTCTGCTCAACATTCTGGTAATTGTCGCAGTGGTACAGCCATCCCTCCCGGCGCTTTCCCGGCGCGGTTCGCGCGGAGAGGAAGTCAAACAGATTCAGACCGTACTGAAAGACCGCGAACTTTATTCCGGAAATATTGACGGCATTTATGGTGCACAAACCGAACAAGCTGTCATCAAATTTCAAAAGCAGATGGGCCTGACCCCTGACGGAATCGTCGGCCCCAAAACGCTTTCTGCTATGGGCCTTGGTAATGCACCTGCCGGGGTAACCGGTATGGGTGGATACAGTGCCAATGAAGTTGCACTTCTTGCTCGTATTATTTCTGCCGAAGCCCGAGGCGAACCCTATTCGGGACAGGTAGCTGTCGGTGCTGTGATTCTAAACCGTGTTGCCCACCCCAGCTTTCCCAACACCTTGGCCGGTGTCATTTATCAGCCCGGTGCTTTTTCCTGTCTGGATGATGGCGGCGTCAATGCACCTGTTGCAGACTCTGCCTATAAAGCTGCCCGTGACGCGATTAACGGAAGCGACCCTTCCGGCGGTGCAATCTATTATTATAATCCCCGCACAGCCACCAGCCAATGGATTTTCTCCCGTCCCATCATTACGGTGATCGGACAGCACCGCTTTTGTTCCTGATTGTATAATTCAAAAACTAAAATACGGAGAGTATATAATAATGCATACTCTCCGTATTTTTATTATTTGTTTATCCAAACAGCAATTAATATCCGAGTTCTTCGCCTACCAGAATCACCTTTATTCTTCCCTTATATTTGGGCTGCTGGTGACCGATGATGGTATAACCGGCACAGATTCTATCCGGGGAAGAACATCCTTCCGTCATAGAGCCGCAGACACCTTTACATTCTCCGGTATGCGCACAATAGGTATCGCGATTCAAACGGATGCAGTTTGCCGGAGCTGCTGTCTTCTTCAGGCGCAGCACGGCTTCTTCCAGATCCGCTACAATCTTATTATAACCGGCTACCACAATGACACTTTTCGGGCCAAACAGCATCGCAGCTACCCGGTTGCAGTTTCCATCTACATTGAACAGTTCTCCCTGTTCGGTGATGGCATTTGAACTGGTGAGATAAGCGTCCGCACAAAATGCCATCCGGTAAATCTCCTCGACTTTATCCGGTGTGGTTCCCGGCGCGCTTCTGTCCAGAAAATCATACAGCCCGCTCCGCAGCAGGTTCATAATCCCGCACTCTTCCAGCGTGACGGAACCGCCGCAGGTCACCATCTGCCCTTCCTCCAGATACTCCGCCACCTGTTCAATGGCTTCCTTGCGGGTCGGGGCATACATGGCCTCCATCCCGTTTTTCTGCAAGGCTGCCACTGTCTTCTGAATCCGCATCTCCATAATCTGCTTCTTGTTGTCGTCCATAACAGTTCCCCCATTCTTTTATAAATTGAATACGCAAATACAAAAAGAAGCGCTTGTACAAGACAGCGCCTCTTTTATTCAAATGATATCTCAGTGCTCCCGTACATCTGGCAGGATCTCATCCATATCCACATAGTACTTTTCAAAACGGTCGTCTTCTACATATACCTTTACCTGCTTTTGCAGAACAGAAGTATCAGGATAGCGGTATAAATTAGAGCTTTCAAAAATATGTATCGTTCCCACAGCATCCACATAACGGACTTTTGCAATATATGGATGACGGTTATTGATACGAACGTTATAATTGGGCATCAGTTCAATCACTTCTCCCCAGATATACCGTCCAGATTCAAACAGCTGTTTCGCTGCCTGCCTTTTTCTGCTCTCTCTGCGCAGAAAAACGATTCCCAGAATCAGGAATAACAGCCCGATTCCGCCAAAGCAAAGCCCAAAAATCCATTCCTGCGAAAGGACAGCCACTGTCAGCCCAACGGCAGCAAAAATACCGCCTATCATTGCATACGGCAGGCCCAGCCAAAATAGAATATCATGTTTTTCAAACGCTCTTTTTTTCCGTTTCATGTCCGTTTTTAAAAATGGCCAATACAGCTTGCATTATTTTTTGAATGCTTTGAAATCAGCCTTTACTGTATCTGTGTGTGTGTCATGAACTTCGCCGCCAGCAGTATCTGTGTAAATCATCAGATATTTCCCGCTGTCAGAAAGCACTGCATTCACATCAGTCTGCATGATCTCGAACTTTCCATCCTTTTTCACAGAGTCAATCACCTTCTGTGCGGTTTCATTCAGGTTAGCCGGATCATACTCATAGAGCTCCATGGTAATGTTATTGTTGCCTTCATAGCTGCCCGTATACTTTACGCCTTTTTCTGCACCAATAAAGTCGGCTGCCATCTCAACCGGATCACCGGAAATATACTCTTTGGCCTTCATATACTCAGCCAATCCGTCGAGTGTATCCTCATACTTGGACTCATCCACAGAAACGACCTCTTCTTTCGAAGAAGTATCTTCCTGTTCGCTGCTTCCAGAAACCGTTGAACTGCCGGAAGTCGTATCGGGACGCTCTACCGCACACGCGGAAAAGGACAACAGCAACAATACAGAAGCAGCAAACGCCGCCAATTTCATTCTGTTTTT
>DVIY01000087.1 GCA_018710915.1 Candidatus Gallacutalibacter pullistercoris | reverse complement strand
GCAAAGTAGCATTCGTGTGTCGTAAAGAATGTATGGTAACCGGTAGGTCGGTGTGATGGAAAGCGTCGTGTCTGTGAATCGGGGTTATAGACACACCATCCCAACGGGTAAAGAGCCGGTCATGTTCCTGCCAGCGGTCGCCCAAGTGGAGACGATTCTGCATCTGCACAGCACGGTGCTGCCGAAGCAAGGCGAGCGCAGTATCCGCGCGTTGAAAACCCTGCGGGAATGATAGGTCCTGGTTTCATCCGTGAAATGCGTCCTTTGCCGTAATTTCCATGCGGATAACCCAAATGAAAAATGGCTGACAGATATCACGGAATTCGCTCTTCCGGAGGGTAAACTCTATCTTTCGCCGCTCATCGACTGTTTCGATGGTCTGGTTGTGAACTGGACAGTCGGCCGCAGCCCCAATGCCGCCCTGGTCAATACCATGCTGGATCAGGCGATTGCTGTTCTGCCAGAGGAACAACGCCCCATCATCCATACTGATCGCGGCTGTCATTACCGGTGGCCCGGATGGATCGAACGCATGGAGCGTGCTGGTCTTACCCGGTCCATGTCCCAAAAGGGATGTTCCCCCGATAATTCAGCGTGTGAAGGATTCTTTGGACGGTTGAAAAACGAAATGTTTTATGGGCGCTCGTGGGTAGGGACCTCGCTTGACGATTTTGTCCGTGGGCTTGATGACTATATTAATTGGTATAACAGCAAACGTATCAAGCTATCTTTAGGCGGGGTGAGCCCTCTTGAGTACAGGCATAAGTTGGGCCTTCTCGCGTAACCTGTTCAACTTTTTGTCCCATATTACCCCTCCGCGGCTTTATGCACACAGACAATGGCGTTCAGGCTGCGGGGATAGCCAATATAAGGTAGGCACTGCGAAACCACACGGATCAAAAAATCCTTGTCATTGCCCAGATTCATATTACCTTTGGCGTGTGCTGTGAGCTGCGGTTCACAGCCGCCCTGCGCAGCCAGGAAGCAGAAGGTAATCATTTCCCGCTGGGCAAGCGCCAGTCCGGTCCGTGTATAGTAATCACCAAAGCAGTTGGCTGCGAGCCAGCGGTTAATATGGCTGGTTTTCCATGCTTCCAGCATTTGCGGTCCGAAGATATCCGCTTGTGCCTGCGCGCCCTTCTCAAGTCGGTTTTCCATTGTCGTGGTACACTGTCCCTCCAGCGGGAGCGGTACGCCGCGGGACACCAGCACATCGTTGGTGATATCCAGAAACGGTAGCACTCTGCCGATCCCCAGATAATCCACGGCTTGATACACGATTTCCTTGGCTATTACAGGCGTAACACCTGCATCTAACGCGCAAGGCAGCTCCAGACGAAATGCCTCCGCCCCCTGGCATCCCAGCAGGGCCGCCAGAATGGCCATATGGCGGGTGACCTCGTCGATCTGCTGGCCGGGCTCGTTTACCACCTCTTCAAAAGCAAACTGCTCAAAGCGTTCTGCAAACTCCGGATCGGTTTCCCGATAGTTTTTCATAAGTATATGGACTCCTTTCGACGCTATTTGTGCCGTAAACGTGTTCGTATGCCCCCTTTGTCTGCTCACAGGCGGGCATATGCTTGGTCGTCTACCGGATCGAGCCATTCGTTGGCAGTCTCCTCGCCGGGCACTTCCACGGCGATGTGGGAAAACCAGCTGTCTGCCTTGGCGCCGTGCCAGTGCTTTACCTCCGGCGGGATGACAATGACCGTGCCAGGCGTCAGGCTGACTGCATCCTTGCCTTCCTCCTGATACCATCCTTCGCCGGCCGTACAGATCAGGATCTGCCCGCCGCCGCTTCTGGCATGATGGATATGCCAGTTGTTGCGGCAACCAGGTTCAAAGGTGACGTTTGCGAGCCCCACCGCACTTTCGCCGGGCTTTGTCAGAGGGTTCAGGTAAGAATTGCCGATGAAAAACTGGGCAAAGGCGGTATTGGCCTGCCCCTGGCCGAAAACATTCTGCTCATCAAATGCGGTTTTGTTCTGGATCTTCATAGTACTTCCTCCTTGGAAAACATATAACCTTTTGGGATTGCATATTTTATCTGCCTTGTGTTACCTCCTGCTGCTTGCGGATGTGATACCGGAGGTAGTCCAGCCGCTCAAGCTGCTTTTCGCGGAAATGAATTTCATCCAACGTATCTTCCCGTTTTTGATCGAGCATTCGAAGGCGTTTGGCTTCCGTATTTGTTTGTTCCAGAAGCAGCTTCATATATGTTTCGATCTCCGCGCTTTCAAATCCCACATCGTGCAGTGTCATGATCAGGCTCAGACGTTCGATATCGGTATCGTCATACTGCCAGATGCCCATCACCTCTTTTACCGCGCCGCACAGCCCCCAGCTTTCATATTCCTTCAGAATTTCCAGCGGGATATTGTATCGCGCGCTTGCTTCATGGATGGTCACCGGATCCCTCCCTTCGAACAGCTGTGACGCAAAAAATTTAGGCGTCCCATTTGGAACACCTATATTGTAGCGCATATTCAAAATAACGTCTAATGCCTATATTAAATATCAAAGCATTCCTGAAATGTATTCCTTGGAATATGCTATGAATGCAGATGCAGCAGAAGAGAAGGTTTGTGTTTTTTTCCACACCAAAACGGTACCCGATTCCAGTTTTGGAGAAAGGGGGACAAACAGCAGCCCATCATAATGGCATGCAAGGTTTAGCGTAACCACACAGCTTTGGCTGTCACGCGCCAGAAAAGCCAGATTATAGAGCAGATTACCGGTGGCTGTAATATGCAATTTTTCGGCATAGGGACCGAACCAGTTGAGCAGTTCGTTCTGTACATTTTCCCGATCCGGAAGAATAAGGGGGACACTGGCAAGATCCGCCGGACTGATGCTGTCCCGCGTCGCCAGTTCGGAATCTGTGCTCACAAGAACGCCCCAGTGCTCATGGATTGGTGTGCGGATAAAATTATACTTGGCGATATCCACCGGCTCCTGCAAAAGGCCGATGTCCAAGAGCCCGCGCTCAATACGTTCTTTGATATTGTCCGAGTTGCCACTATAAATTCGGAAGGATACCAGCGGGTTGTCTCGCTGGAAAGCGGCGATCAGCTGGGTAAGGAACCGGGAACTTTGCAGTTCCCCGCTGCCGACGGCAATGGTTCCGGAGAGATGATCCTGCGTATGCCGGAAGTCGTCCTTGGTCTTCTCTGCCAGAGAAACAATTTCTTCTGCACGGCGTCGCAGAAGCATCCCGTCTTCTGTTAAAATAATGCGATGCCTGCTGCGGCGGAACAATGTAACACCAAGCTCCTCCTCCAGCTGCATCAGCTGTCTGGAAAGGGTCGGCTGGGTCAAATGTAGCAAATTTGCTGCTTTCGTAATATTTTCTTCGCGGGCAACCATCAGAAAATATTTCAAAACACGTATCTCCATGACGAAACACCTCCCAGTAGGAAGAATAACATAAGATATCCTGAAAATCAATATAAATAAAGCTGTATTATGCCTAAAATGCAT
>DVIY01000086.1 GCA_018710915.1 Candidatus Gallacutalibacter pullistercoris | reverse complement strand
AGGAAATATATGGAAAAACATTTCCTTTACAGAGAAAGCAAAACCTAAAAGAGACAAAAAATCCGGGGTTTCCTACAAGTACCAGGGATTTTTTCCGCTTTTTTCTCGACAACCTGTTGCAAAAACTTTAATTTTGCACTATGATATATTGCAAGTGGTTATTCACTAAAATTCATTTGGAGGGAAACGATAATGAAAAAATTTCTAATTTTTCTGCTTGTCGGCGCCATGGCTGCTTCTGCCGTAGCTTGTTCTTCCGCGCCTGGCACCGCAAGCGGCACCCCCCCCCAGGGTGATGTATCGTCCGGTACGGAAACGACGGCGATGCGGAGCAATTTTGCAGGAACCGCCGATCCGGATATGGTTACGGTAGACCTTCGGGCCGAGCCGCCGGATCTGAACCCCATTACTACCAGCGACGCAACTTCTGCCAACGTCCTGCGTCTGACGACGGCCGGACTGATGAAGCTGGACGCCAACGATCAGCCCCAGATGGATCTGGCAACGGACTATACCGTCAGCGACGACGGCCGCACCTACACCTTCACACTGCGTGAGGACGCCGTCTGGAACAACGGGGACCCCGTGACCGCCCACGACTTCATTTTTGCCTGGACAACCGGTATGAAGCAGGAAACCGCTTCCGTCTATGGCTTCATCCTGTATAACAATATCCTGAACGGGGACAAGTATTTTGCCGGTGAGATTGACGAATCCGAACTGGGCTGCCGGGCAATCGATGATTATACTCTCGAGGTTACCTTCAACCAACCGATCCCCTACGCGCTGAACCTGTTTGCCTTCCAGACCTACCTGCCGATCAATCAGGAGATTTATGAGGCGGCCGGCACCAATGCCGACGGCGGTTCCCTGTACAACACGGAGGTAGACCTCATGGGCTACAATGGTCCCTATAAAGTGACCAGCTGGAGCCATAACAGCGAAATGATCCTCGAGAAGAACGAAAATTATTATGATGCCGATTCGATCAGCATTCCCAAAATCCGTTATACGATGATGAACGACGCCAATACCCGTATGAATGCATTCCAGGGTGGGGAAGTGGATTCCATCCATCTCAATGCCCAGCAGATCGAACAGATGCAGCAAATGAACGAACCCATCTATACATACAACAACAATGGCAACTGGTACTTCCAGTATAATACGCAGGGCCATGCCGTCATGCAGAACGAAAAGATCCGCATGGCGCTTGGCGAGGCGATTGACGCCCAGTCCTTTATTGA
The DNA here is from genome assembly GCA_018710915.1 of Candidatus Gallacutalibacter pullistercoris. Lineage (GTDB taxonomy): Bacteria > Bacillota > Clostridia > Oscillospirales > Acutalibacteraceae > Heritagella_A > Heritagella_A pullistercoris. The sequence continues at coordinate 5,496 of DVIY01000086.1, read as the reverse complement.
CAATGTCCTGCGAGACGGCTCCGAGCTGGCCTACGGCTTAGTGCCCACCACCATCAGTGGCGCCAATGGCGGAAAATATGTGGACGGCCGCGCTAACCTGGTTGATCATGATGTCAGTGGCGCCAAGGCGCTGTTTGACGAAGGCCTTGCCGAGCTGAATATGACTGCCGACCAGGTGCAGCTGACCTTTGTCTGCGACGACACTACCGACGCACAGACATACGCTGCTTACTTCCAGCAGCAGTGGCAGGAAGTGCTCGGCATTACGGTAGATATCCAGCCCATGCAGTTCCAGGCCCGCCTGGACGCGATGCGCAACGGCAATTTTGATATTGTCTTTGCCGGATGGAGCCCCGACTATAACGATGCTTTGACCTTCTTGGATATGTTTATGACCAATAATGGAAACAACTACGGCAAGTATTCGAATACAGAATACGATAACCTGTTGACCCAGGCCATGGCCGAAGCCGATCCGGCCGCGCGGCAAGCGCTTCTGCAGCAGGCTGAGACGATGCTTGTCCAGGAAGACTGCGCGGTATATCCCGTTTACTTCCAGGTGGTTAGCTATGTGCATTCCAATAAGCTCCAGGGCATGACGAAGACTGGCTTCCAGGAGTACGACTTCTGCGACGGTGCGACAATTTCGCAGTAAGGCGTTGCCAGGATTGAAAATCTGCAAACAGCGATAAGACGAATGGTGGAAAGGGCCGCATGGAGTCCATGCGGCCCTTTCTGCTTATGAAAACCGCAAAATCTCTGGAATCAGGGAGTTTTGCGGCTTTCACAAGCAAGCATGTCAAGCAAGACGCTGCCCGGGATGGACAAAGGCAAAGGACCGGCATGCATACGCGGCAACGCCTTTATGTATAGATATTTCACCGAAGGGAATGATTTCGTTTGAATTTGAAATTGCTCGTCTACATCCTCAAACGGATTTTGTATGCGGCAATCACGATTTTTGTCCTCATTACCGTCACGTTTTTCATGATGCGCCTGCTGCCTGGCGATCCCTTTACCGGCGGCAAGGCCGTGCCGGAAGAGACCATGGCGGCGCTGGAAGCCAAGTACGGGCTGGACAAGCCGTTATGGCAGCAATATTTTATTTATATGGGCCGTGTGCTTCAGGGGGATTTGGGGTCTTCCCTGAAGACCCAGCGTGCGGTTACGTCGGTCATCGGGGACACTTTCCCCGTTTCCTTGGATTTGGGTCTGCGGGCTTTGTGTTTTGCCTTTATCATGGGTGTGCTGCTTGGGATTATCGCCGCCGTCAAGCGCGGGACTTTCTGGGACAGCGCGACGATGTTTATTGCCCTTATCGGCGTCTCTGTGCCGTCATTCATTATCGGTTCCCTGCTCCAGTATTTCTTGGCTCTAAAGCTGAATATGGCGACTGGCACGCAGGTCTTTGCCATTATGGGCTGGGGGGCGGAAAACAGCAAGGTCTTGCCAGCGTTTGCCCTGGCTTTCGGATCCATGGCCATCATCAGCCGGTTGATGCGCACCAGCATGTTGGAAGTCCTTCACCAGGACTATATCATGACGGCCAAAGCGAAGGGCCTTTCGCAAAAAACGATTATCTGGAAACATGCCGTACGCAACGCCATCATGCCTGTTATCACCATGATGGGGCCGCTGGTGGCGGCTGTACTTACCGGTGCTTTTGTCGTGGAGAACATTTTCTCGATTCCGGGTATTGGACGGTATTTTGTCCAGTGCGTGCAGCAGAACGATTATCCCATGGTAGCGGGCTTGACGATGTTCTACGGGTCCTTCCTGGTCGTTACCAACCTGATTATCGATATTTTGTACGGCTTTATTGACCCGAGGGTCAAATTGACCGGTGGAAAGGAGTAGTACCGACGATATGGGACTTTTTAACATCAAAAAGAAGGCTCCTTTTGAGCCGGAAGTGGAAGATCTTTCCGCAGTCTACAGTGCCGACAGTCCAATCGATGCGTCTGAATTTGAAACCGTGGGTACAGACACAGGCAAGATGGAAGCGATTGTGCGTCCGTCCATCAGCTTTTGGAAAGACGTGCTGCGCCGGATCCGGCGCAGCAAAGTGGCAATGGTATGCTCTATCCTGCTGGGGCTTCTGATCCTCGGAGCCATTTTCTGCCCGATTTTTTCTCCTTTTACCATCAGCGAGCAGAATGTCACATTTATTCATCAGCCGCCTTTCTCGGTGAACCCAGAGACAGGCTATGTCCACATTTTTGGCACCGATGTGCTGGGACGTGATATTTTCGTACGGATCTGGTACGGCGCGCGGATCTCTTTGGTTGTAGCCGCTGCCGTTGCCTTGATTGACTGCATTATCGGCGTAATTTACGGTGGTATTTCCGGATATTTCGGCGGCCGGGTGGACAATGTGATGATGCGTGTTCTGGAAGTCATCAGCGGTATTCCGTATTTGATTATCGTTATGCTGCTGATGGTGGTGTTGGATCGAGGCCTTGGGACCATTATTATTGCCTATTCCATCACTGGATGGACTGGTATGGCCCGTCTGGTACGGGGGCAGGTCGTTGCTCTGAAAGGCCAGGAATTCCTGATTGCTGCCAAGACCATGGGCGCAAAGCCCAGCCGGATTATTGCCCGGCATCTGATCCCGAATATTCTGAGTGTCATTATCGTCAATATCACGCTGGATATTCCCAGTATTATCTTTACGGAAGCATTCCTTTCGATGCTGGGCCTTGGCATTGCGCCTCCGGAATCCTCATGGGGGATTATGGCCAACGAAGGCATCCGGTACTTCCAGCAGTTCCCGTCCGAGCTGATTATCCCGGCAATTTTTATCTGCATTACCATGCTGTCGTTCAACCTGTTGGGCGATCAGCTGCGGGATGCCTTTGATCCCAAGCTAAGGAGGTAAGGGGAATGGCAGAAGTATTGAAGATTGAAGATCTCCATGTTTCTTTTGACACCTATGCCGGCGAGGTGCATTCGGTGCGCGGCGTTTCCCTTCAGGTAAATGAAGGCGAGGTTCTGGCTATTGTTGGAGAATCCGGCTGTGGCAAGAGTGTCACGGCCAAAACGATTATGAAGCTTAATCCTATGCCGCCAGCCAGGATTAAAAAGGGGACGATTACCTTATGCGGGAAGGATATTGTCGCCGCTTCGGAAAAGGAAATGCAGGGCATCCGCGGGCAGCTGGTGAGCATGATTTTCCAGGATCCCATGACTTGCCTCAATCCCACCATGAAAGTGGGAAAGCAAATTACTGAAACCTTGCATAAGCACAAAAAGCTTTCCGGTGCGAAATGCCGGGAGGAGGCTATCCATCTGCTGAAGATGGTACAGATCCCGAATGCGGAGGATCGGGCCCGCCAATATCCCCATGAATTCTCCGGGGGTATGCGCCAAAGAGCGATGATTGCTATGGCTCTTTCCTGCAATCCCAAGCTCCTGATTGCTGACGAACCTACTACAGCGTTGGATGTGACCATTCAGGCACAGATTATGCAGCTGATGGGAAAAATCCGGGAGGAAACCGGAACGGCGATTATTTTAATCACGCATGACTTAGGCGTTGTAGCCAACCTGGCCGACCGGGTAGCGGTAATGTATGCCGGAAAAGTGGTGGAACAAGGAACATCCCAGGATATTTTTTATCGCGCCAGCCATCCCTATACCGCCGCTTTGCTGCGCAGTTTGCCGACAGTAGAGACCAAACATGACGAAGAACTAATTTCCATTCCCGGTACGCCCCCGGATTTGTTTGCTCCGCCGAAAGGCTGTGCTTTTGCCAGCCGCTGCGAGCATTGCATGAAAATTTGTAAAAACCATCAGCCTCCTGTATTTGAGGTAACGCAAGGGCACACAGCCTCCTGCTGGCTCCTACACCCTGATTATCCCGGCAGAAAGGAAGAAGCGTAATGGCAACCGAAAAAGAAAAATTGATCACGTTGGATCACATTTCCAAGCATTTCCATGTGGGTCCCCGGCAGACGTTGGTAGCCGTAAACGATATTTCCCTGAGCATTTACAAAGGGGAAACGTTGGGCGTTGTAGGGGAATCCGGCTGCGGGAAATCTACCATGGGCCGCGTAGTTATGGGAATTTATTACCCAACAAAGGGGAAAATTCTGTACCGAGAGAAAGAAGTCAACCTGAAAAATCACCGCAGCCGCCGCGAATATTCCCGCAAAGCGCAAATGATCTTTCAAGATCCTTACGCCTCGTTAAATCCCCGCATGACCGTCGGCACGATTATTGCAGAGGGAATGGAAATCCATAAGATGTATGATAAAACCAAGCGGCAGGAGCGTGTATATGAGCTTTTGGAGACTGTAGGGCTCAATCGGGAACATGCCAACCGCTTCCCTCATGAATTTTCCGGCGGCCAGCGGCAGCGTATCGGCATTGCCCGGGCATTGGCCATTGAACCGGAATTTATCGCGTGTGATGAACCTATCTCGGCGCTGGATGTGTCTATTCAGAGCCAGATTATCAATCTTCTCAAGGATTTGCAGGGAAAATTGGGACTAACCTACATGTTTATTGCTCATGATTTAAATATCGTCAAATATATTTCCAACCGGATTGCCGTCATGTACCTGGGCAACTTAGTCGAATTGGCAGACAGTGACACTATCTATGCGGAAACGCTGCATCCTTACAGCCAGGCATTGCTGGCATCTGTCCCGATCCCCGATCCCGACAAGGAAGCACAAAAGGAAACACAGATTCTTTCCGGCGATGTTCCCAGCCCCATCAATCCCAAACCCGGATGCCCTTTCGCCAACCGCTGCCCGCATGTTACCGAGCAATGCCGTACAGAAACCCCCGTTCTGCGGGAAGTACGGCCGGATCATTTTGTGGCTTGCCATTTGGTGTAAAAGAAATTGCATTTTCTGAAAATCTGATGTATAATAACAAAAGGGATTATGTAGAGCATCGGCTCACATAGCGAACCCCCCGGAGTTGCCGCTCCGGGGGGTTCTTTTTTTGTGCTGGCTGCCCTAGCTCATTCTATCCAGCCGCTTGCAAATCAGATAGACAATCGAATTTGCTACGATAGAATTGATCAAGGGGATTATGTAATCGAGCATCGGCCCACCTCCTTTCTGTTGCCAGAATGGGAGAGGCAGCGGTTCAATTATATCATACTATTGCCCGAAAAATGTCAGAAAAAGAATAGAATAGAAAAAACAGCCGGGAAAGTGCCATATATCGAAGAAAAACCGTTTTGCATATAGAAACATTACCCCTATAAAAAAATCCTCAAAATAGGCCCATAGAAAGCCAAAAACAGCAACTTTCTGATACCGGAAAATATGTTTTATGACTGGAGCAGTTTTTTCAGGTATCCAAAGCGGCTTCTTTCGGGTCTCATGGCATCCATCTGATGGTATTGTTCCTGCAGGTAATCGTATCTTGCGCAGGCCAGGCCGTTGGGATATTCGCCGTCATATGGGATTGCCTGCCGGACCAGATCAAACAGGATCTGCATTTCTTCCTCTGAAAATTCGTTTTCACAGGCTTCCG
>DVIY01000085.1 GCA_018710915.1 Candidatus Gallacutalibacter pullistercoris | reverse complement strand
TATAAACCTGAGTCGTGTCCAAGCTACAGAAAAATTAAACCCAAGGCTGCTGCGAGCTAACTGAACCGCCGCGCACAAATTCCCGCAGGGAATTTACAAGCGCGGTGGTTCCGCGTTGTTTTCTGTATCGGAACTTCGTGGGGGTTTGAAAAGGGACCAAGGCGGTCCCTTTTCCGCTTCTTTGCGCCCTTTCTTCTCGCAGAAGAAAGGGCAACTGCCTGTTCAACGGAAAGTTGGAAGGATTTTAAAGTCTGAACTGCTTCATCCAAACAACTTTTGATTTAAAAATTGTAATTTTGCTGCCACCGCCTGCTCAGGCCGCAGAGGCCCCTACTTTCTTCCGAAAAGAAAGTAGGCAAAGATTCGCATAAGGGACCGGCTTGGTCCCTTATGAATCCTCCACGAATAAAAAAGCAGTAAGCTTTCTTCGTTTCCTGTAAGCCTGAATCGTGTCCAAGCTAGAAAAAATTATGCCCAAGGCGGTCCCTTTTCCGTTTCTTTGCGCCCTTTCTTCTCGCAGAAGAAAAGGCAACTCCTTGTCCTCGCCGGGGCGGCGGGCAACTCCCCCAGCGAAGGGCTATATCATTGGTTGTGCAGACATTTTCAGCCGCAAACGATGAGAACCTTTCAGGCGATTTCCGCCAGTTTTTCTGGCAGAGGGCGCCTTTTGGCTTTTCTCCGTGATTTTTGGGACATATCTCCGGAATTTTAAGACAAATTTATAAAACCGGTTGCAAAATCGCGGGATTTGCAGTATCATGATGATATTAGAGGTTGTCCGTACATATTGAGAGAGCGGACGCGAAAGAGGCGTCGCTGGACAGCCCTTCACATCATCTGCAAGGAGGAAATTCCGATGAACAACATCCCTCAGGTCAAGCTGGGCATTATTGCTGTCAGCCGTGACTGCTTTGTAATTTCCCTGTCTGAAAGACGCCGCGCCGATATCGTCAAGGCTTATACTGCCAAGGGCGGTGAAATCGTAGAAATCAAGAAAACCGTTGAAAACGAAAAGGATATGCTGGCTGCTGTTGCTGAGGCAAAGGCTGCTGAATGTAATGCACTGGTAGTCTTCCTGGGTAACTTTGGCCCCGAGACTCCCGAAACCTTGATTGCCAAGGAGTTCACCGGCCCCGTTATGTATGTGGCTGCTGCCGAAGAGCACGGCGACGACCTGATTAACGGCCGTGGCGACGCATATTGCGGTATGCTGAACTGCTCCTACAACCTGGGCCTGCGCAAGCTCAAGGCCGTGATCCCCGAGTATCCCGTGGGCACTGCTGATGAAATCGCCGACATGATCGCTGATTTCGTTCCCGTAGCCCGTACCCTGATCGGCCTTTCCAGCCTGAAGATCATCACCTTCGGCCCCCGTCCGCAGGACTTCTTCGCCTGCAATGCACCCATCAAGCCCCTGTATGACCTGGGCGTAGAGGTGCAGGAAAACAGTGAGCTGGATCTGCTGGTGGCTTACCGCGCACACGCAAATGACGAGCGCATCGACGCAGTCGTCAAAGAGATGGCAGACGAGCTGGGCGTAAAGGGCAACCAGTACCCCGACCTGCTGCCCCGTATGGCGCAGTTTGAGCTGACCCTGCTGGATTGGGCAGAGCAGAACAAGGGTGCCCGCGACTATGTCGTGTTCGCTGACAAGTGCTGGCCTGCATTCCCCAGTGAGTTCGGCTTTGAGCCCTGCTATGTCAACTCCCGTCTGGCTGCAAAGGGTATCCCCGTGGCCTGTGAAGTGGACATCTATGGCGCACTGAGCGAGTACATCGGCGCTTGCGTAACTGGCGACGCTGTGACCCTGCTGGATATCAATAACTCTGTGCCCGCCGACCTGTATGAGGCCGACATCAAGGGCAAGTTCAACTATGGCCCCACCGATGTGTTCATGGGCTTCCACTGCGGCAACACCCCCATCTGCAAGCTGTGCGACGACCGCGCTGTCAAGTATCAGCTGATTCAGAACCGTCTGCTGGAGAACGGCGGCGAGCCGGACTTCACCCGCGGCACCCTGGAAGCTGACATTGCTGCCGGCCAGATCACCTTCTTCCGCCTGCAGAGCGCTGCCGACGGCACCTTGCACAGCTACATTGCACAGGGCGAGGTTCTGCCTGTGGCTACCCGTTCCTTCGGCGGTATCGGCATCTTCGCGATTCCCGAGATGGGCCGTTTCTACCGTCATGTGCTGATCGCCAAGCGTTATCCGCACCACGGCGCTGTGGCCTTTGGTCATGTGGGCAAGGCTCTGTACACCATCTTCAACTATCTGGGTGTAAAGGATATCGCTTTCAACCAGCCCAAGGGCATGCTGTACAAGGGCGAGAATCCCTTTGCATAAGGTTTATTCTGCACAGATTCATACAAAATCAATGGCGTTTCCCGCAGGCAGCTGCGGGAAACGCCATTTTTCTTGCTGGCAAAAAATGTCCCCGCTCTCTCCGGATAAACAGAAAGAGCGGGGATTGTTTTTTGTATATCAGTTTTCGTAAGCGCCCAGTTCCAGCGCTTTTTTGAGGAAATAGCAGTAGGTGTCATAATTCACCGTGCAGGGGATCGAGTGGTCGCTGTGAACCATATAATTAAAGCCCTGCTTTACCACCGGAATCTTGGTTTCCAGTTCCTTATCAATGACAGCGCGGTCGTTGGTATAAAGCGTGCGCACGTCGATGCCGCCCATAAAGCTGATGCGGTCGCCGTAGAGCTTGTGCAGCTTCAGCAAATCCATACCTGCTTTGATTTCGATGACCTGCAAGCAGTCGATGCCCGCGTCAATCATATGGGGCAGAAGCGGCTCCACAAAACCGCAGGAATGCATGATCACCGGCAAATCGTGGCTTTTGGCATAATTGATGGTGTAAATATGGGACGGCTGAATCAGGTCGCAGTACATCTGCGGGGACATGAAGGGGCTTCCCTTGTATCCCATATCTTCATAGTACCAGATTCCATCCGGATACCCTTCTGCCTCAAAGAGGATTTTTTGCAGCTCTACCGTCAGTTTTGCATAGGTTTCGGCCATGTCAGCCACCCATTCGGGGTCCAGAATCATGCCCATCAGCATATTTTCGTGTCCGCACAGGGGGTGCATACATTCAAACACATTGATGCCGCTCCAGACAAAGAAACGGCCTGCATCGGCGGCTTCTTTCTTGGCCTTGCGGTAAGCTTCAAAGTTGATGCGGCGCGGGTCGGGAGCCGTCAGAAAAGGCTTCACCTTTTCCCAGCCTTCCCGGTCTTTTACGTTGAAATCCACATGCTCCGGGGTGCTGTCGTGGAATTTATGGCGGCGAAGGACCGCACCGTTCCCGTCCAAAAAAGTAATGGTATCCTCGGTTTCGGCAACCACCTGCTGCTCGAAATCCAGGTCGGCTATCATGTTGAACGCCCAACATTCCTGCATGTCAAACCCAAAATGGTCTTCATAAGATTCATCGGGCTTCAGATATCCGTCCTCTTCCCAGGCTCTGTGTGTGTCGTTCCAAAAATGCTCATATACGCCAATCCTGTCTACAGGCTGGTGCTTGAGCAGCCGCTGCATACGTTCTTTACCGGTCATACTTGATTCGCCTCTTTCTGGGGAATTTGGTACTTACAGTATATACCGGCAGCAAAAAAACCGGGTAGCATGGAACTGCCCGGTTTGGGACAAAAGTCCCATTATTTTTCTGTCATGCGGCGATAGGCAGAGGGGGACATCCCGGTCTGCTGCCGGAAAATTCTGGAAAAATAAACGTGGTCAGAATAACCGCATAATGCACCGATTTCTCCTACCGGGGTCTGCGTAAAGCTGAGCAGGTTTTTCGCCTGTTCTATGCGCAGAAGGGTGATGTACTGGCCGGGGGTAAGCCCGGTTTCAGCCAGGAACCGGCGGTGAAAGGAAGAGTGGCTCAAACCGGATTGATGAATCAGCGCATCAATGGAAACCGGTTCGGCAAAATGTTCGCGGATATGCTGAATCGCACCGCGTACCGCAGCGGTATTTCCCGTCAGACGCTGGTCTGCGCTTTCGCGAAACAGCTCGGAAAAGAGGAAATACAGGCTGGAACGCACCTGAAAGGCAGAAAGCTCTGCTGGGGAATCCTGATTTTGCAGGATAGTTTCAAACAGCCCCGCAATCAGCTCTTTCTTCGCAGGCGAAAGCTTATCCGGCAGGCTTTCCAGCAGCGGGTTTTCATACCGCTCCTGCGCTTCTTCTGCACAGCCGAACATCAGGTTCTGGCTGCGGCTGGTATTGCCCACCATGTCGGCAACCAGCGTATAACATTCATATGGCGGCACACCCTGCACCACCTGGCCGGGTTTGCGCACGTTGATTTCTCCGGCCGAAAATGGGAGAAATCTCCCATTCACACGAATCCCGCCATCAGAACGGATAAAGTATTCCAGTTCATATTCATACACCGTGCGCTCCACATATGGGGCCAGCGGCAGCGAGTACCCGTTAAAGAGGCTGCATCGCAGCAGGGCGGGGGTCAGATAGGCAGTAGGCAGCTGCACCAGAAAGCCTCCTTTACAAGTCAGCGCATATACCGGCGGAAATTGTTGCGGGTTTTGCGGTACGCAAAGAAATCCTTGATATGCCGGAAAATATCGCCGCCAAAGAACAGCACGATATTGAGCAGAGAGAGAAGAATCGCAACCCGGACCGGCCAGGTGCCCATTACCAGAAGATAAATGTAGAGCAGGGCATCCAGCAGCGCGAGATATTTGATTTTGATAGGGATGATGAAGAACAGCATTACTTTAAAATTGGGGTAAAGCGCCGCAAAGGCAAAAAACAGAGAGAGGTTGATAAACTGGTTGGTAGCATACCCGGTGAACAGGGAACCGAGCAGGCTGCCCAGGTATCCCACCAGATAAAACAGCGTAAAACGCGCGCTGCCCCATTCCCGCTCCAGGCCGTTGCCAATCAGGCAGTAAAAATACAGGCTGAACAGAATCCAGAAGGGGGAAGAGCCCGGCGGCAGAATCAAAAAGGAAACCACGCGCCAGACCTGCCCGGCGCGGACGAGGTTCCAGTCCAGATACAGATATCCCTGAATGTATTCTTCCGGCAGCGCATATTGCAGCAGGAACACCGCCAGCATCATACCGGAGAGCAGGAACATCAGGTTGGGGATAGCAAACCATCCGATTTTACGTTCCACTTTGTCGAGCCATTTCATAATGATAAAACCTCACTTTCCAAAAATCAGTCCTTTTTCTCGATATTGTCAATGTGCTGTTTGATGCGCGTGGCAGCCTGCGACACCCGCATTTGTGCCAGCAGCTCGCGGAATGCTTCTGGGTTACGCAGAGATTTCATGCGCGGGAAAGCGCGGGAAAGACGGCGGTACAGCTTTTGCAGTTTTTGAATCCGCTTGCGGCGGCGCTCTTTCTGTGCGGACTCCAGATATTGATTGCGCAAATCGGCAAGGCCGTCCAGCTCCATCTGACGGTCACCCGCCTCACGGCTGATTTCAACCAGGGCATGGACTGTAATCGCCGTATCGGCAATAAAATAAACCGCCAGCACAATGAACCCGGCCACCAGTACCGGCACGGGCAGGCTGATGAGCCAGCGGCTCACATAAGGATGAATCACTTGTACCATCAATACAGACATCAGGCCAAAAAGCAGCGAATTCCGCAGGCAGATCCGCCCGTTTATGTTCCAGTTGCGCTCAGAATAATCCCACAAACTCAGATGGAAAAGCTTTTCCAAAAGGAAGCTGGTCAGGTATTCCAGCGCGCTGGTAACGATGGTGCTGAATACAAAAAGTTCAATCAGGCTATTTCGAAATTGGGAAAAGAGGAGCAGCACGATAACAGCTCCAAATCCGTAAATCGGGCAGAACGGCCCCGAAAGGAACCCCCGATTGATAAATTTACGGGCGGCAATCGAGCAGAATGTCGTTTCACATACCCAGCCAAGAAAGCTGTAAAAAAGGAAAATAGCAAATTGAATCAAAATAAACTGCATGGAACAAAAACCTCGCAATCAAAGCTGCATAAAATGCAATAACAAATGAAAAAATAAATTTTTTGTATCTTTTTGTATCTTGTAGAAAAAACATGGTACAATGAAGAATATATTGGGCCACCAAATATTTGGTCTAAGGTGATTTCAAAAATGGAGGATATGAAATGAAACTCAATGAGATTGTGCTGGTGTCGGACATCGACGGCACGCTAATCGACTCTGCATACCGGGTGCCCGAGAGAAACCGTGAAGCCATCCAGCGGTTCCTTTCGAAGGGCGGCGGTTTTTGCATTGCAACAGGCCGCTCGTGGGAGTCGGTTGCCCTTTGCGTCGGCGATTTGCCGGTCAACCGTCCCTGTGTTTTGGCAAATGGGGGCGTACTGTACGATATGCAGCGCCATCAGCCGGTGTCTGTACAGCCGCTTCCGGAAACTGCAAAGGAATACACCCGGCGTTTTATGGAGAAATTCCCGCAGGCCGGCATTGAGGTTTTCACCGCTTCTGATGTATGGATTGTGCGAGAAAATGAAGTCACACGGGCACACATGCAGCACGAAGGCATCCATTTCCGCACAGGCAGCGCCGAAGAGATTGAAGAACCCTGGTGCAAGGTGCTGGTTGCCATGAAAGAGCAGGCCGAAGCTATCGCGTTTACCGCCAGCTTTGCACACGAAGACGTGCGGTTTGTGGCTTCTTCCGACCGGTATTGGGAGATGCTTCCGGCCAATATCGATAAGGGGACCGGCCTTGCACGGCTGGCAGAGGTTTGCGGCTGCACATTGGGGCAGGTAGCCGCCATTGGCGACTATTACAATGACCTGGAAATGCTGCGGGCCGCCGGTATCACAGCTGTGCCGCAAAATGCGCCCGAAGAAATCCGCGCTAGGGCGGACGTCGTCGTTTGCAGCTGTAACGATGGCTCGGTAGCGGATTTCATTGAATATCTGGAAAAACACTATGAAGGCTTGGAAGAATAAGGATGAGAGAATAGGGAAAGAAAATGACAATCAAAAGGAAGAACAGGCGCTGCATCAGCAGACATGTATTTTAATCGCAATTGCCTGCCTGTTCTGTGCAGGGATTTTGCTGTATCAGGTGTTCTTTCAGGGGCCGGTCATTTATCAGAAATCGGGAGAAGACCGACCGGAAAGCAGCGTCTTTTCATCTTCAGAACCGGAACCGTCCGCTTCATCGGATACAGCAGTAACTCTCATCAATTTGAACACCGCCACCGCCGAAGAGCTCGATACGCTTCCCGGAATCGGCCCGGCAAGGGCACAGGCTATCATCAACTATCGCGAAGAGCAGGGAGAATTTTATACCATAGAACAGGTCATGGAAGTGGACGGCATTGGGGAAGGAATTTTCGAGCAGATACGGGAATTCATAACAGTATAATAACACATTGCCGCTGGGAAGGCACGAAAAATTTGTGAATCCTTCGAAAGAATCTTGGTAGCAGTTCATTCGACAAAATACGACAAAGTGGGGATTGCCCTTTCTCCCACGAGGAAAAAGGCGCGGCGCTTCAGCCAGCTTGCAGCGGGCGTGCCCGAAACAATCTGCTCCGTGGTCGCCACTAAATTTCCCGCTTCCTCTGTGCAAACGGCGGTTGAGCGTAATTTTTTCTGTAGCTTGGACACGATTCAGGCTTACAGGGAACAAAGAAAGCTTCCTGCTTTTTTATTCGTGGAGGATTCATAAGGGACCAAGCCGGTCCCTTATGCGAATCTTTGCCTACTTTCTTTTCGGAAGAAAGTAGGGGCCTCTGCGGCCTGAGCAGGCTGTGGCAACAAA
>DVIY01000011.1 GCA_018710915.1 Candidatus Gallacutalibacter pullistercoris | reverse complement strand
CAGGATTATCGATATGATGCCTGGCGATAATCCTCATGAAGCCTTCATGGAATAATTTTTCAAGTACAGCGTGAAAACATTCTGTCATGATTCCCTGCCCCCAATATGCATGGGATAATACATACCCGATTTCGGTCGTCTTGCTGGCAGAACTCATATTTACCACATCAATACAGCCGATAGGTTCGTCTGTCCCTTTGATCGTGATGGCCCAACGGTAGTCAAAACCTTCTGATGCCTGTTTCAAATACATTTTCAACAAATCCTGCGTAGCCGAGACTCCTTCATGAGGATGCCATCTGCAATACCGCGCAACCCTTTCGTCATATGTCCAGTTCTGATACATCTTTTCGGCATCATCTTCCCGAAATGGCCGTAAAAGCAGTCTTTCAGTTTCCAGGGTACTCATTTTCTACTTCCTCCTCAAATTAAAAATATCAAAAAAACCCAGAAGCCTGTTCAGACTTCTGGGTTTTGATGATGGAGGCGACACCCAGATTTGAACTGGGGAATCAGGGTTTTGCAGACCCATGCCTTACCACTTGGCTATGTCGCCATAAAGTAATGACGCTTATCATAAGAATAAGCGTCATTTGGAGCGGACGACGAGGCTCGAACTCGCTACCTCCACCTTGGCAAGGTGGCGCTCTACCAGATGAGCTACGTCCGCAAAATATGGTGCCTCCGATCGGAATCGAACCAATGACACGGGGATTTTCAGTCCCCTGCTCTACCAACTGAGCTACAGAGGCAAATATGGCGACCCGGAACGGGCTCGAACCGTCGACCTCTAGCGTGACAGGCTAGCGTTCTAACCAACTGAACTACCGGGCCATCATAAATGGTGGGGACAATAGGACTCGAACCTATGACCCCCTGCTTGTAAGGCAGGTGCTCTAACCAGCTGAGCTATGCCCCCATCTGATGGTGTCGCACTCATCGGCGACGTTGTTGATTATACAGCATCGAAAGACAAATGTCAACACCTTTTTTTCAAATTTTTTAAATTATTTTTTTTGAACCTGTTCCGCAATCTTTTCCAGCTCCTCTACGGAGAAACGATATTTGCGGCAGCAGTACTGGCAGGAGGCTTCAGCATAGCCGGTTTCGTCTGCCAAAGAGAGCAGCTCTTCCTTCTTCATAGTAGAAAATGCCTGCACCACTTTCTCACGGCTGCATGTACACACATACTTTACACGGTATTCGTCCAGAATCTCCATTTCAAAGCCATCCAACGCTTTCGCACAGATTTCCTCCATACTCATTCCTTTGGCCAGCATGGTTGTTACCGGCTCCAGAGTACGGATATTGGCCTCCAGACGGTCAATCGCTGCATTATCAGCGCCGGGCAGCACCTGAATCAGCAGGCCGCCGGAAAGCATCGCCTGATGCTGCTCTTTATCTACCAGCACACCCAGCGCACAGACCGTAGGAATCTGTTCACTGATGGCATAATAGGCCGTAATATCCTCTGCGATTTCACCGGTAGCAAGGCGCACCTGCCCCACATAGGGCTCACCTTCCCCCAAATCGCGCACCACCATCAAAAGGCCGTCACGGCCTACACCGCCGCCTACGTCCAGTTTTCCATTGGGTTTCAGCGGAAGGTCTACATCCGGGTGCTCCACATAGCCGCGCACATTGCCGTGGCTGTCTGCGATAGCGACTACACTGCCCAGCGGGCCGCCGCCATTCATTTTCATCGTCAGAGAAGCATTTTCTTTTTTCAGCATGGCGCCCATCAGGGAAGCACCGCTGAGCAAACGGCCCAAAGCTGCAGTTGCCACCGCACCAGTATGATGCAGTTCCTGTACAATCGCAACAATCCCGGTGGTATCTACTGCCGCCGCCATAATAGAACCATCGCTTGTAATGCAGCGAATCATTCTATCCATTATATTCCATCCTTTCCATAATTTCTGCTGTTAAAAAAGAAGGGCTCTGTTACAAGAGCCCTTCACCTGGGTTTACGCACCACATAGACTGCCCGCTGGCAGTCTTCTGCCGGTGCTTCAAAGCTCATATCTCCATACACGTGCAGCAATTCAAGCCCTGCATTGCACAACATCTCTGCAAGTTCTTCGTGTGAATAGGCACGCTCGGAAAAGTGCTCGCTGCTGCGATGGTACACCATTCCTTCCCGCTCAAAAAAGTCGAGAGTAATCTGTACTTTGTCTGTTTTGGCATCCAGTGTGTTCTGCCATACGCAAAATACCTCTTCTGTATCATAAACAAATGTATTGTCCGCCAGAATATGCCGATGCTTGTAGAGCGTATTCACATCAAATACGAACAATGCATCCGGCGCCATAAACAGCGACACCCGGTCCAATGCCTTTTGCAGCTCTTTGGGCGAAGTGATGTGATTCAAGCTGTCCAGTACACAGAAAACCGTATCTACTGTACCATACAAGTCCAGCCTCTGCATCTGCTGACACAAAAACAACAGCTCCATCTCTTCTTCCGCCGCCTTTTGCTGCGCTTCAGAGAGCATTTCCATAGAGCCGTCTACCCCATATACGTCAAAGCCCCGTCTGGCCAGTTCAATGGTCAGGCTGCCGGTTCCGCAAGCCAAATCCAGTGTAATTCCCGGCTGATGCTCCTCGCGCTTCAAAATTTCACAGAGGTAATCTGCACGGCGCGTATACTCCACGTTCCGGGTCAATGCGTCATAATAATGGGCAAACGATGCATATGCACCCATCAGTCACCGATCTTCCCTTCTGTATCCTTTTCCTGCTCTTCCAGCCGGCCAAAAACCAGCTCATACCCATCGCAGCCATAATTCAATGAACGGTTCACACGGGAAATGGTAGCAGTAGACGCGCCAGTCTCGGCCACAATTTCACTGTAAACACGTTTGGTACTGAGCATATGCGCCACAACCAACCGCTGCGACATGGCTTTCAGCTCTGGAACCGTGCACAAATCTTCAAAAAAATTGTAACATTCATCCACTGTTTTCAAAGCAAGGATTGAACGGAACAGGAAATCCATATTTTTGTCGCGGAGTTTTGAATTCAAAGAAATCACCCTTTACTTGATAATGTTGCCGCATTCAGCCAAAAACCCTTTTCCATGAAAAAGGGCTCCCGAAACCTGCATTTCCGGAGCCCGGCTTTTCAAACAGCTTTTCCATTTTGCACGGAATTGGGGTCCTTTTGCTTTTCATGGATAACATTTTAGCACAGAAAAGCAAAAAAGTAAAGGTACGTTTCGCATTGTCTGATGATGCCAAGGAAAAGCATACAACTATTATTGGCTGCATGCTTCCTCAATCATCCGGCGCAGTTCTTCTACACCCTCTCCTGTCTGAGAAGAAAATGGGAGGACTGTTACGTCCGTCTCAGAAAAGATATCCTGATAATAGGCAAGCTGAGCCGTACGCTGTGTCTTATTCAGCTTATCCGCCTTGGTACAGACAGCAACAAAGGGAATCTCATTTTCCAGAAGGAAATTCACCATCCCCCGGTCGTCCTCTGTGGGGGCATGGCGCATATCCAGCAGCTGAACCACCAGCGCGATTTTTCGCTGCTGTGCAAAATATCCTTCTACCAGTTCTGCCCAGCGCTTCTTCTCGGCCTGCGAAACCTTTGCATAGCCATAACCGGGCAAATCCACCAGCCGGCACTCCGGCAAGCGGAAAAAATTGATGGTAGCGGTCTTTCCCGGCGTAGCGCTGACACGTGCCAGCGCTTTCCGGTTGACAAGCTTATTTAAAAGGGAGGATTTTCCAACATTCGATTTTCCGGAAAAGACAATCTCCGGAAGGGTCGAATCCGGCAGCTGCGAAGCCTTTCCCGCAGCGGACTCAAAGGAAACCTGCTGAAAATTCATATATTCCCTCCTCACTGCGGAATCGGCGCCTGCGGAACAGCGTGCCCTGATTCCGGGGTGACAGGCGCAGAGGTCTCTGCGGGCCGCGCTGTACTGCCTGAATCAACGGATTTTTCCGGTTTGGGCTGCCGAACCAAAGCTGCTTCCAGTACCTGTTCCACTTTCTTCATCGGCTTGAATTCAATAGCCTTCTTCACAACTTCATCCACTTCTGCCAGGTCAGGCTCATTATCCAGCGGGAACAGAACGGTTTTGATACCGGAACGGTACGCCGCCATTGTCTTTTCGCGCAAACCGCCGATTGGCAGCACGCGTCCACGCAGGGTAATTTCGCCTGTCATCGCGACAGTATGGTCTACCGGGATGCCTGTCAGTGCAGAAGTAATGGCTGTAGCCATTGCGATACCCGCAGACGGCCCGTCTTTTGGAATCGCACCTTCCGGGCAATGGATGTGGATATCTTTTTTCTGATAGAAATCGGGAGAAATGCCCAATTCCTTCACACGGCAGCGGATGCAGCTGATGGCTGTGCGTGCAGATTCCTTCATCACATCTCCCAGAGAACCTGTCAGTTCAATCTTTCCGGTACCGTCCATCACGGCGACTTCAATCGGAAGCATTTCGCCGCCTACGCTTGTCCAAGCCAGACCATTGACCAGACCGACTTCATCTTCTTTGGTCAGTACTTCCTGCTTAAAGCGTTTCGGCCCCAAATAGCCTTCCAGCTTGTCCGGGGTAATGGAGATTTTCAGCGGCTCTTCACTGGTATGCGAAACGACTTCTTTTGCCATTTTACGACAAAGAGCGCCAATCGTGCGTTCCAGTGTACGCACGCCTGCTTCGCGGGTATAACCGTCAATCAGCTCGTGTACCGCAGCGGGGGTGATTTTTGTACGCTTGGGCTCCAGGCCATGCTTTCTGATCTGTTTGGGAATCAGATGCTTGACAGCAATATTGAATTTCTCTTCGTGCGTATAGCTGGGCAGCTCGATCACATCCATGCGGTCATACAGCGGGCCAGGAATGGTCGAAGCATCATTGGCCGTGGTCAGGAAAAACACCTGGCTCAGGTCAAACGGCATATCCAGATAATGATCATGAAAGCTGGAGTTCTGCTCAGAGTCCAATACTTCAAGCAAAGCCGAAGCAGGGTCGCCGCGCAGGTCTTTGCCCAGCTTATCAATCTCATCCAGCAGGATAAGCGGGTTGCGGGTACCTGCCTGCTTGATTGCAGAAATAATACGTCCCGGCATAGAGCCGATATACGTTTTGCGGTGGCCCACGATATCGGAATCATCGCGCACGCCGCCCAGAGATACGCGCACATATTTGCGTCCAATCGCATTGGCAATCGATTTCGCAATGGAAGTTTTACCGACACCGGGCGGGCCCACCAGGCAGATAATCTGTCCGGTCGGTTCCTGTGTCAGTTTTCTCACAGCCAGTGTTTCCAGAATCCGCTCTTTAACTTTTGTCAGGCCATAGTGGTCGCGATCCAGTACACGTTTGGCTTTTTCAATATCGATATGCTCGCGGCTCAGCTTATTCCAGGGCAATTCCAGACAGGTTTCCAGATATCCGCGGATTACGCTGGCTTCATGCGAACCAAAGGGCATTTTGAACAAGCGGTCACATTCCTTCAGCAGCTTCTGCTCCTGCAATTCAGGCAGCTTCAATGCGAGGATCCGGTCGCGGAAATCGTCGGCTTCCTGCTGCGGGTTATCATCTTCGCCCAGTTCTTCCGAAATAATGCGCATCTGCTCACGCAGATAGTAGGTGCGCTGATTCTCATCCATCTGTGCGCGGGTTTTCTCGTTGATCTCGGCTTCAATTGCCATGATCTTGATCTCTTCGCGCAGCATTTCGTTCAAACGTGTCAGACGCCTTACCGGATGCAGTTCGGAAAGAATCTCCTGTTTGAGCTCATAATCCAGTGGAATGTTGGAAGCGATAAAATCTGCCAGCTGACCGCAGTCCTTCTCCTGCAAAACCCCCATGATAATATCAGGAGGTACATGACGGTAGTTGCGGATGTATTCTTCAAAAAGATTCTGCGCACTGCGAATCTGTGCTTCAGAACGCGCAGAGGCACGGTACTCGGCATTTTCTACCCGCGCAACCGTTGCGGAAAGATACGGGTCGCGGCGCGTAACTGACAAAAGCTGTGCGCGGTACAAACCTTCTACATAAATACGCACGCCTTCTTCGGAATGCTGCAGCACCTGCTTGATACGTGCTACCACGCCGTATTCAAAAAGGCCTTCCGGAGCAGGGTCATCTTCTGCAAGATCACGCTGTGCAACCAGAAAGATCAGCTGTTTTTTCTCCATTGCCGCCTGAAGTGCTGCAACGGATTTTTTACGCCCCACGTCAAACTGGAGCATCATATCCGGGAAAACCACCAGGCCCCGCAGTGCCAGAGCCGGGAGCTCCCTTTCGGCCACAACAGCCGGTTTATTTTCAATAGCACTCATTGCTGTAAAAATCCTTTCTGTTTCGGGGATAGTCCCCCATGCAGGCTGTAAGCCGGCAAAAAAGGCCGCCGCAAAGCAGGTAGCCCCTGTTTGCAGCAGCCTTTCAAACTTTACGATGCAGAATTTCTGCGGTCGTTTTTCGACTGCGGGCCGGATATCCTGATTTTTACCGGCTTGCGGTCAGGGTTGTACTCCATTTCGGGCGCCTTCCCGTCCCGCACGGTATCGGCCGTAATCGTTACCTTTTCAATGGTGTAATCACTGGGCACATTGAACATCAGATTTGTAAGAACCTCTTCCATCAATGCACGCAGGCCACGGGCGCCGGTTTTTCTCTCCAGCGTCTTTTCCGCGATGGCTTCCAGTGCTTCTTTTGTAAATTCCAGATCCACCTTATCCAGCTGGAACAGCTTTTTATACTGGCTGACCAAGCTGTTTTTCGGCTCGGTAAGAATTCGTACCAGTGCTTCCTTATCCAGTCCATCCAGCGCAGTGATGACCGGCAACCGCCCCACCAGTTCGGGAATCAGGCCAAATTTTACCAGATCATGCGGGATCACCTGGCTCATCCAGGTAGTGGAATCCAGTTCCTGTCGGCTGCGAACCTCTGCGCCGAAGCCCAGCGAAGAAGAAGCTGTACGTCTTTCAACCACCTTTTCAAGGCCGTCAAAAGCACCGCCGCAGATAAACAGGATATTCGCCGTGTTGATCTGGATAAATTCCTGCTGCGGGTGCTTTCTGCCGCCCTGCGGAGGAACATTGGCAATTGTACCTTCCAGGATTTTCAGCAGTGCCTGCTGCACGCCTTCACCGCTGACATCACGGGTGATGGAGGGGTTCTCGGATTTACGGGCAATCTTATCGATCTCATCCACGTAAATAATGCCCCGCTCTGCACGTTCAATATCAAAATCAGCTGCCTGAATCAGGCGCAGAAGGATATTTTCCACGTCTTCGCCCACATAGCCAGCTTCGGTCAAAGTGGTGGCATCTGCAATTGCAAACGGTACATCCAGCATTTTGGCCAGCGTTTGTGCGAGGAAGGTTTTGCCCACACCCGTGGGGCCCAGAAGCAGAACGTTGCTTTTGTTGATGTCTACGCCCTCTTCGCCGAAATAGATGCGCTTATAATGATTGTAAACCGCCACAGACAGGGTTACTTTTGCCCGATCCTGACCGATTACATATTCATCCAGCATCTCTTTGATCTCTCTGGGTTTGGGCAATACCAGAGAGGTTGTCTGCGCTTTTTTGGCCGGTACTGCGCGGCGTTCTTCTTCCAGAATTGAGCTGCACAGCTCAATACAGGAATCGCAGATATAAACGCCCGGTCCGGCGATCAGGCGGCGGGCCTGGCTTTGCGGCTTTCCGCAAAAAGAACAGCAAATGTCTCTGTCCTGCGTCTCGTCGTTGTTTGCCATTTCATCACCAACCCAAATTATCTAGAATAAATCACTTTGTCGATCAGGCCATATTTCATTGCCTGCTCCGCGGTCATAAAGTTATCGCGCTCAGTATCGCGCTCCACAATCTCAAGAGGCTGGCCTGTTTTTTCTGCCAGAATGGTATTCAGGCGCTTTTTGAGCGAAAGAATATGATCAGTATGAATACGAATATCAGTTGCCTGCCCCTTGGTTCCACCACTGGGCTGGTGGATCATGATATCGCTGTTAGGCAGAGCAAAGCGCTTACCTTTGGCGCCTGCAGCCAGCAGGAACGCGCCCATACTGGCAGCCATTCCCATGCAGATGGTGGAAACATCACACTTGATATACTGCATGGTATCATAAATTGCCAAGCCGTCAGTCACAGAACCGCCGGGGCTGTTGATATACAGGCTGATATCCTTCTCCGGGTCCTGACCTTCCAGGTACAAGAGCTGGGCCACAACCAGGCTGGCAGTGACATTATTGACCTCATCGGTCAGCATAATGATACGGTCATTCAGCAGCCGGGAATAGATATCATAGGAACGCTCTCCGCGGCTGGTCTGCTCGATTACATAAGGAACTAAATTGCTCATTCTGAAACTCCTTTCCGTCTGCATTTGTTTCGGAAAAGTCAGGCATCTTCAAAAAATGTATTCTGCCACTGCTGCAAAGATGCCTCTGAAATCTGGTTTTGCCCGCCATCAATTTCCTGACAGCGGGCAAACCTCCGAAAGGCTTTCACACCGCACAATGTCCAGTTTTCCAAACGCTGGCAGTGATTATACCTGTTCCATCTGTTTTTGTATCAAAAAGGCTTTCGCAAGGATTATTCGCCGGCCGTGACAACAGCGTTGTCACGCACAATGCCCATAGCCTTTTCCACTGCGATATCCAGAGCCAGATCCTCTTTGGAAACAAAGCCCTTAATCTTCTCCACGTCCATCTGATAGACGTTTGCCATCTTGGCATACTCAGCCTCAATCTCTTCGTCGGTGGGAGCGATGTTCTCCAAGGAAACAATCTTCTCCAGAGCCAGACGAACCTTTACCTGACGCTCTGCCTGGGGTTTGAAGGAATCGCGAATTCCCTGCTCTTCCATACCGGTGTACTTCATGTAGGTCTTCAGATCCAGACCCTGAGACTGCAGGCGATAAGCAAACTCGTTGATATCATCGTTGATGCGGTTCTGATACATAGCCTCGGGAATCTCGCCCTGCAGCTTCTCTACCAGAGCATCGATCAGCTGGTTATCAGCAGCATCGTCAGCCTGCTTCTGGCGAGAGACAGTCAACTTCTCTTTCACGTCAGCGCGATAAGCTTCAACAGTATCGAATTCGCTGACATCCTTGATAAAGTCGTCGTCAACTTCAGGCAGCTCTTTTGCTTTAATTTCGTGCAGCTTGATCTTAAAGACAGCAGGCTTGCCTTTCAGTTCTTCTGCATGGTACTCCTCGGGGAAAGTCACGTTCACATCAAACTCGTCACCGGTGTTGTGACCGACAATCTGATCCTCAAAGCCGGGAATGAACTGGCCGGAACCCAGCGTCAAGTTGTAATTTTCAGCCTTGCCGCCTTCAAAAGCAACGCCATCTACATAGCCGTCAAAGTCGATCTCAACAGTATCGCCGTTCTGAGCAGCACGGTCTTCGACAGTCACCATACGGGAGTTGCGATCCTGTATACGGGCAAGCTCAGCATCGATATCCTCTTCAGTAACATTGACGGTATTTTTAGTGATCTCGACGCCCTTATAGCCCTCAATGGAAACCTCGGGATAAGTGGTGATGGTTACCTTGAACACCAGATCCTTGCCCTTACCGGAATCAACCAGATCAAAATCGATCTTGTCTTCGATCATTCTCAGGCCGGCCTCTTTCACCGCACTTTCCAGAGCGGAGGGATATACCAGATTGATGGCGTCCTCATAGAACACCTGCTCACCGTAATATTTCTCAATAAAAGCACGGGGGGCCTTACCCTTGCGGAAGCCCGGAATCGTGATTTTCTTGCTTTCTCTTTTAAATACCTTTTCAACCGCAGCGTCAAACTCGTCGGCGGGGACAGTAATTGTCAGCTCGTAGCGGTTGGTATCAACCTTATTGGATGAATTGAGACTCATGTTGATCTTCCTCCTGCAAAATTGCAAATTATCCTGGTTATTATAGCACAGGTTTGAGGAATATTCCAGACAAAACCTGAAATAATTTTTGAAATTTCCTGAAACTTGTGATTTTTTCAGAGAAAATGGACACTTTTCCCATTAACCGGCACGCCATTTTACGTAGATTCAGCCGAAAGCAGCCCGGAATAACTTCTGTCAACGCACCAGTGTCGGCACGAATTTTACATAATCAGCTGAAATCAAGTGCATTTTGACACCATGGTATTCCCCTATCGGCGCCTTTCTGGCTGCCTGTGTTCCATGGACATGGCCGAAATAACATTCTTTCACGCCGCGCTGTACCAGCACATCCAGAATTCCCCTGCACTCCATATTGTCATATACGGGCGGGTAATGCAGAAACACTACTGGACGCAAGCCCAGCTTTTCTGCTTCGTCCAACGAAGCATTCAGCCTTCCGGCTTCACGCGCGACGATTTTCTGGTCTTCTGCTGTTTCGGAATTGTACAGCCATCCACGGGTGCCGCAAACAGCAATCTCCCCCACCGGGCAGGCGCTGTTGTGCACCAGTGCGAGGTCATCAAAACCACACGCGTTCCAGAAATTTTCAATCTTGGTGCGGGTAGACCACCAGTAATCGTGATTTCCTTTTAAAATAAGCTTTTTCCCCGGCAGGGAATGCAGATATGCAAAATCCTGCTTTGCATCTTCCAGCTTCATAGCCCAGGAAATATCCCCGGCCAGCACCACTGTATCTTCCGGTGAAACAATGGCTTTCCAGTTTTCTGCCAGCCGCTGGGTATAGCGCTCCCACCCGCGGAAGACCTCCATGGACTTATCCGCGTTAAAAGACAGATGCAGGTCGGCAATGCAGAACAGCGACATCAGGACAGCCCCGCCAGACGCAGCACAGCCTGCCGCATATCGGCAACCGAAGAGACATCTTCAAAGCGCACAGATTTTCCGGCCAAAGCCTGAATGGGCTGCGGTACTTCCACACCGGTCATGGCAGAAAGCTGATATACCTGCTCAAACTCGTCGTTCACGCCGTCCTGTGCATACAATTCGCTGCCCAGTGCGTCGAGCACGCTGGCGGCAAACTTATACGGGCTGGCAGTGGAAACCACCACTGTGGGGGTCTCTTTATCGCCGGTTTCTGCCACATACTGATGGTAAACCTCAAATGCAACAGCAGAGTGAGGGTCGCACAGGTAGTTTTCGGTTTCTTTCATGCTGCGGATTGCCTGCTTGGTGGAAGCATCATCGCAGAAGCCTGCATGGAATACTGCCTGAATCCGTGCCAGTGTCTCCGCATCTACCGTATAAGAGCCGGTCTCATTCAGCTGACGCATCCAGCCGGCAACCTTTTCAGCATTTCCGTCGGTCATATGGAACAGCAGACGCTCCAGGTTGCTGGAAACGAGGATATCCATAGACGGAGAAATGGTGGTGTGGAAGGGACGGCGGCGGTCATAGGTGCCAGTACGGATGAAGTCAGTGAGCACGTTGTTTTCATTGGAAGCGCAAATCAGGTGATTAACCGGCAGACCCATCTGCATGGCATAATAGGCAGCCAGAATATCGCCGAAATTGCCGGTAGGAACCACAAAGTTGACCTTTTCACCCTCGTAATCGATCTCGCCGCTGTTCATCAGCTGGCAATAGGCGGAGAAATAATAGATGATCTGCGGCAGCAGGCGGCCCCAGTTGATGGAGTTGGCACTGGAGAACATCATATTGTGCTGTGCCAGCGTCTGCTGCATCATGGAGTCGGTGAAAATTCCCTTCACAGCGGTCTGGGCATCGTCAAAGTTTCCTTCGATAGCGCAAACGCCCACATTGCTGCCTTCCTGGGTAACCATCTGGCGCTTCTGCATGGGGCTGACACCATTCTGCGGATAAAATACCAGCACGCGGGTGCCGTCTACATCTTTAAAGCCTTCCAATGCAGCCTTGCCGGTATCGCCGGAAGTGGCCACCAGAATGACGGCCGTTTTGCCGGGGGTGGTTTTTGCCAGAGATTTTACCAGCAGGTGCGGCAGGATTTGCAGCGCCATATCCTTAAAGGCACAGGTGGGGCCGTGCCACAGCTCCATAGCATACTGGGTAATGTCCCCGTTCTGGAGCATCACCACCGGAGCCGGATGGCCGCCGGAAAATTTATCGGCACGATAAGCCGCCTCGGCGCACTCGTGGATCTCCTCAGGGGTAAAGTCAGTGAGGAATTTCGCCAGAATGTGCTGAGCCAGCTCGGTATAATTCATGGTCTGCATGGTACAGAGCTCCGCATAGAAAATCTGGGGCATTTCTTCCGGGACAAACAGGCCGCCGGAAGCGGAAATACCCTGCGCGATGGCCTGTGCGGCTTCAACAGATTCCGCACGGTTTCTTGTGCATGTATACTTCAAACTGCATTCCCCTTTCAAAGGAATTTAAACCTTTGTGTTTCATTGTATTATAGATTGTACAGCTTGTCAAAGGGCCTGTAAGATTTTACCACATCTCACATAATTCCCGTAAAAAATCGAAATGAATTTTGGTAAAAAATCCGGTCAATCAGGTCGTCAGAATACCCGTTCTGCGCAAAAAGTTCCTTCAGATACTCCATCGATTCAATCCCCGTTATGCCGGACGGCATGTCGGCTCCGTCAAAATCACTGCCCATAGCAAGAACATCTTCCCCACCCAAAGCCAGAAAATGCTCGGCATGACGCAGGATTTCCACAGCATCTGCTTTTCCGGAATCTGCAAGAAAGGCCGGATAAAAATTCAAACCGACCAGCCCGCCGCGCTGCTTTAACGCCAGAAACTGTTCGTCCGTCAGGTTCCGCGGGTGGCTGCACAGGGAACGGGCATCGGAATGGGTCGCGATCACCGGTCCCTTTGTGTTTTCCAGCACGTCCCAGAACAGCGGCTCGCTGGCATGGGAAATATCCGGGACGATATGAAGGCGCTCCATTTCCGTTAACACTTCCCGGCCAAATCCTGTCAGGCCGCCGGGCTCCTGTGCGCCGCCGCCAATCTGGTTCGCAGCGTTCCAGGTCAGTGTCATCACTTTTACCCCCCAGTTTGCCAGCTCTTCCAAGACCTCACAGCGGCCTTCCAGCACCGAGCCGCCTTCCACCGTAAAAATAGCCCCGCATTTCTTCTCCTGTACCGCCTGATACAGGTCTTCGGCAGTGCGGCACTGCATCATCCAGTCGGAATTCCGTTTCAGCTCCCATTCCAGCCGCTGGGCAATTCTTCGAAAATAGGCCAGCGGGCTGGCGGCATCATCGGGAATCCAGGCGGCAAAGCACTGGAACCAGGAAGAAATTTTCCTCCCCCGTTCCAGTGAAAGTTGGAGCGTACTGTTATTGCGCAGGGGGATATCTTTTAGGGAGCACTCCCCCATAGTATCACAGTGCAAATCAAAATAGCGCATCAAAACAGCTCCTTTCCTCCAAAGGCATTGGCTAAATAGTGAAAGCCGGTAATACAGCCGGAAAGATCCATTGTAACGCCCGCCACGTCAAACCGGGGCTGTAAATCGGTGGGAAACTTTTGCAGATACAACAGAGCCGCCTTCACCAGCTTTTTCTGTTTGGAAGGGGTAACAAATGTTTCCGGCTCAGAAACCGCACCGGGCAAGCGGGTTTTCACTTCTACAAAGACAATATATTTCCCGCTGGCGGCGATGATATCCAGCTCCCCGTACCGGGTATGGTAATTCCGGGCCAGAATCCGGTACCCCTTTTGTTTCATCCTGCCGGCAGTGAATTCCTCTCCTGCCGCTCCGGTTTTGGAAGCATTATTCATGGTTTTTGTCCAGGATTTTGATGAGGAAGGTTTTGCGGTGGATCGGGCATGGGCCGTATGTACGAATCATCTCTGTGTGGAGCTTGGTACCATAGCCTTTATGCTTTGCGAACTGGTATTGGGGATAGACTTCATCCATCAGCTTCATCACCCGGTCACGGCTGACCTTTGCCAAAATGGACGCAGCGGCAATACTGGCGCTCTTGGCGTCTCCCTTAACCACCGTTTCCCCGGGAATCTCGAGCGGAGGCATGCGGTTGCCGTCCACCAGCGCATACCCGGCAGGGACCGAGAGGTCTTCCACTGCACGGCGCATGGCCAGATAGGTTGCCTGCAAAATGTTGATTTCATCGATTTCCTGCTCGGAAGCACTGCCAATCCCATAGGCGATCGCTTTTTCACAGATTTCGTCAAAAAGGGCTTCCCGTTTTTTCTCGGTCAGCTTTTTGGAATCGTTCAGGCCGGGAATTTCCAACCCATCGGGTAAAATAACTGCTGCGGCATATACTGGCCCGGCCAGCGGCCCACGCCCTGCCTCGTCGATGCCGCAGACGGCTGTATAGCCATGCTGAACAGCCTTGCGTTCGTACTCATAATCCACCATAAAAATATCCTCCATAAAGCAAAAGGCAAAACCAAGTGGTTTTGCCTTAGACTGTCGAAAAAGTTTTGCAGTTCTGGCGAATTGGACAAGTAAGAGGTTTGAAGGGGAAACCCCAGACGTGGGTTTCCTCTCAAAAACAGCCCACCGGGCTGTTTTCTCACCCCTTCCTGCGTTTCCTGATGCATAAAGAGTTCCGCTCTCTGCGGAGAGCAGCCAAAGGGCGTTGCCCTCTGGACACCCACCACCTTTTGAAAATGTGGACGAAAACTTTTGCGTCGCGGGGCAGCTTCTGCGATTTTGCAGCGGTTCCCACGCGAATTGTTTTGTGCAATTTTCTGCCAGTTTGTCAAAAAATCTTTTGGCTGTTAAATTACATAATCTCAGGGCAGTTCCAGCGTAATTTTCCCCAGCTTTCCACTGCGGAATTCATCCAGAATGGTGATAGCAGCGCGCTCTGTGTTGATTTCCCCGCCAGAAATCAAAAATCCGCGCTTTCTGCCTACCAGCTCCAGCAGCTCATATCCCTGCATCCGGGAAAGGTCTGTCCCTTCCAGCTTATAACGGGCTGCCATGGCCTGCGGGTAGGTGTCGCGCAGTACTTCCAGCAGCCGGGAAGCCAGCCCTTCTACATCCACCACGTCATCTTTTACCGCGCCGGTAAAAGCCAGCCGTTCACCTACAATCGGGTCGTCAAACTTGGGCCACAGCACGCCGGGGGTGTCCAGCAGCTCAAAGCCTTTCCCGATGGTAAACCAGCGGTTCTGCCGGGTAACGCCAGGGCGGTCTTGTACATCGGCCTTGCCGGCATTACCGCCGCGGCACATCTTGTTAATCAGCGACGACTTTCCCACATTGGGAATCCCCACCACCATCACGCGGATGGGGCGGCCTGTCATACCTTTAGCTTCCCAA
The DNA here is from genome assembly GCA_018710915.1 of Candidatus Gallacutalibacter pullistercoris. Classification (GTDB taxonomy): domain Bacteria; phylum Bacillota; class Clostridia; order Oscillospirales; family Acutalibacteraceae; genus Heritagella_A; species Heritagella_A pullistercoris. The sequence continues at coordinate 1,604 of DVIY01000011.1, read as the reverse complement.
TGGGCAATCTGCTCCTGCAAAACTTCCCGGATAGCAGGCATAAAAGCATTAACGCCCTTTCCGGTTTTGCAATCCAGCGCAATTGCCTTAATTCCCTTTTCCTTATAATAAGCAATCCAGCGGGCGGTTGCGGCACTGTCTGCCATGTCGCTTTTGTTCATCAGAATCAGACGGGGTTTATTCCCAATCAGCTTACCCAAAATCGGGTTGCGGCTGCTCACCGGTATACGGGCATCGAGAATTTCGGCCACAATATCCACCATTTTCAGGCTTTTTTCAATCTGACGCTTGGTTCGGGTCATATGGCCCGGAAACCACTGTATGTTCTGCGCTTCGCTCATGAGAATGTTTTCCTTTCGTCCAGATAAGCACCAGTTTATTGCACCATTCCAAAACGTTCAAACGGGAAGAAACGGAACGACGCTTTTCCCAATACTTTTTCTTCACTTACCATCCCTACCGCAGTATACCGGCTGTCCTCTGAAACCGGGCGGTTATCACCCAGCACAAAAATATGCCCTTCCGGGACGGTTGCCGGGAACTGTACACGCTCCAAAGTCGTGTCGGTTTCATGGGTGATCCCATTTTCAATGCCGAACTGGCTTTCATCCAATGCTTCTCCATCTACATAAACAGTTCCAGTTTCAAAGTCGATATCCACCTCTTGCCCTTCAGTCGCGATAACACGTTTGATAATCGGTTCCTGCAGGACATCTACCAGTACCACAACATCCCCCTGTTCCAGCGGCTGGCCAAAAGTACTGGTGACCATCAGCTTATCGCCGCTGTAATAATTTGGGTACATGGAAGTACCGCTGACCGTGACAATACGGAAAATAAAGGTAAAAATCAACACCACAGCAATTACCGCAGCAAGAATCTCAGCTGCCCATTCATAGCAGTTTGTGACTGAACGGCTCTGCTTCTCATCAATATAATATCTTTTTCTGCCATACTTGCGTTTTGCCATAAACCTCGTCCTTCCTGAAGCGGGCCGAGACAGCCCGAAAAGCCCAATAAAGCAAAAAAGGGACAAATTCCTTGTCCCTTTCTGTTCGAGTATTTATCTGAGCTGCTCCTTAACCTTGGCGGCCTTACCAACGCGGTCACGCAGATAGTAGAGCTTTGCTCTGCGGACGCGGCCCTTACGGACAACAGCAACATCCTTCACGTTGGGGGAGTGGACAGGGAAAACTCTCTCCACGCCAACACCGTAGGAAACACGGCGAACGGTGAAAGTCTCAGCTACACCGCTGCCCTTACGAGCGATCACAGTGCCCTCGAACATCTGGATTCTCTCTCTCTCTCCTTCACGAATATTAACGCTCACACGGACGGTGTCGCCAATTTCGAAAGAAGGCAGGTTCTCTTTGACAGAATCCGCAGCAATCAGTTTCAATGCATCCATTTGTAAATCCTCCTGTAGTTTTCAGACATTCTTGCGCTGCGTGACACAGGGCAGAGGACTGTCCGCTTCAATGTCTCGGGAAGTCCCGGGCATTGAACCCCATTGGCAGCCGTTGAAAACAACCAGGGCCAACGGTATCCAAATGCCTATATATGTTACCATACATCCCCCAGAAAATCAAGTTTTTTTTGCCGGT
>DVIY01000084.1 GCA_018710915.1 Candidatus Gallacutalibacter pullistercoris | reverse complement strand
TTTGCAGGGTACAATTGTGCCCTGCAAAGTTACTATATAAAGGTTGCTGCTGAGCTGTAGCTGTATGTATCAGGAGAAAGATTTTTGGTGCAAAGTTTACATGAAAAAATTGTCATTTTGCTATTGACTTTTTAAAAATTCCTGATATAATAAATAACGCTGACTCGATGCGGTATTGTGTAATGGTAGCACGGCAGACTCTGACTCTGTTTGTCTGGGTTCAAATCCTAGTACCGCAGCCAAAAATCCGATCGCTTTTGCGACCGGATTTTTTTATGTAAAAAACAGCCCCTGTGAGAAACGCTTGCATCAGCGTGTTCCCATAGGGGCTGTTCTGTTTTGTGGTTATTGGAACTGCGAGCGGTACAGTCCGGCATAAATTCCGCCGCGCTGCATCAGCTCTTCGTGCGTTCCCTGTTCCATAATGTCGCCCTTTTGTACCACCAGAATTTCATCGGCATTCTGTATGGTAGAGAGGCGGTGCGCAATGACAAAGCACGTCTTGTCCTTCATCAAGTTGCGCATAGCTGCCTGAATCTGCTGCTCGGTGCGGGTGTCTACGTTAGAAGTGGCCTCGTCCAGAATCAGCATCTTGGCGTCTGACAGCATGGCGCGGGCAATGGTCAGCATCTGCTTTTGCCCCTGGGAAATGTTCATGCCGTCTTCGTTGATAATCGTGTCATAGCCGTCGGGCAGCTGTGTGATGTACCGGTGAATACGCGCTGCTTTTGCTGCTTCCATCACTTCTTCGCGGGTCGCTTCTGGCCGGCTGAAAGCGATATTTTCATAAATCGTGCCGTGGAATAACCAGGTGTCCTGCAATACCATCGTATAAGCGGCCCGCAGGCTCTTTCGCGTGATTTCCCGGCTGTCGTGCCCGTCCATCAGGATTCTGCCGGACTGCGGGTCATAGAAGCGCATCAGCAGGTTGATGATGGTGGTTTTGCCTGCACCGGTAGGGCCTACGATTGCCACCAGGCTGCCCGGCTTTGCGTGCAGGTTCAGGTTGTGAATGATGATTTTCTCCGGGTCATACCCAAACCGGATGTGCTCCATGCGCACATCTCCGGCGGTTTCGGGGAGTGAAATCGCCCCGGGTGCATCGGCGGGTTCCGGTTCTTCGTCAATCAGGCGCAAAACGCGCTCTGCGGCGGCGCAGGCCGATTGCAGCTCGCTGATGATGTTGGCCATCTCGTTGATGGGGCCGGAAAACTTGCGGGAATACAGCACAAAAGAAGAAAGGTTACCGGGGGTCAGGCTTCCCGCCAGATACAGCAGCGCGCCGAATACGCTGATAAGCGCAAGCGAGAGGTTGTTGATGAAGTTGACAGAGGGGCCGACCATGCTGCCGTAATAGTCGGCTTCATAATAGGCCTGCACAGCATCGTTGTTTTTTTCATCAAAGCGGCCAATCATGGTCTCTTCCTGATGGTACGCCTTGGTGGTCTTCTGCCCGGAGATGATCTCCTCCACAAAGCCGTTCAGCTCGCCCAGCTTGGCGGAACGCTTGCGGAACAGGGGGCGCACACGCCCGGTCATATACTTGGTGAAGAAGATGGAAATCGGGATGGTCACAGCAAACACCAGCACCAGCTGCGGCGAAATCAGCAGCATCATAATCAGAGAACCAACAACAGTAATGGCGCTGGTGGCGATTTGCAGCAGGTCGTTGGAAAGGGAAGCGTTGACCGTGTCGATATCATACGAAATCCGGCTGATAATGTCGCCGGTCTGGTGGCTGTCAAAAAAGCGCACCGGCAGCTCTACCAGCTTGTCGAACAGATCTTTGCGCATCTGATAAACGACTTTCTGGCTCAGCTTGACCATCAGCACAGAAAGCACATACGACAAAGCGGAAGAGATGATATAAAACAGTAGCATCAGCGCACAGTAATAAAAGACCATGGGGAAGTTGGCCTGCCCGGCGTCGATGCCGATATAGTCAATCGCTTTACCAGAAAGCATGGGCCCAAGCAGCGCCAGCAGGTTGCTGGTAAAGGTCAGCATCAGCGCTGCCACAATCATCCATTTATGCTGGAAGAGATAGCCCCACAGCCGCACCAGGACTTTTTTGCGGTTTTGCGGCTTTGGCGCGGCAATGCCAACAGGTGGTTTCCTCATCCAAAATCGCCTCCCATCTGCGATTCGCTGATTTCGCGGTACAGCGGGCAGCTTTCCATCAGCTGCTCGTGCGTGCCATAGCCCAATTCTTTTCCGTCTTCCAGCACCAGGATGTGGTCAGCGTGCAGAATCGAGCTGACTCGCTGGGCAATAACGATGGTGGTCACATCGCTGTATTCCTGTCCCAATGCTTTCCGCAGGGCAGCATCAGTGCGGTAATCCAGCGCACTGGAAGAGTCGTCCAGAATCAAAATTTCAGAATAACCGGCCAGCGCACGCGCCAGCAGCACGCGCTGCTTTTGTCCGCCGCTCAGGTTGGTGCCGCGCGGGGTGAGCATATGCTGGAAGCCGTCCGGCAGGCCCTCGATAAACTCCGTGGCCTGTGCGCACCGCGCCGCCTGTACAATCCTTTCGTGCGGAAGATGCCTTCCGAAATCAATGTTGGCTTCAATCGTGTCGGCAAAAAGCACGTCGTTCTGGAACACCACGCCGAATTTGGTGTGCAGCTCTTCCGGCGGGATGGATTCCACCGGCCTGCCCCCAATGCGGATGCTGCCGGAATCCCGCTCGTACAGGCGCATCAGCAGGGCAGAAATCGTGCTTTTGCCGCTGCCGGTGCCGCCGATAATGCCCAGCGTTTCGCCCTTTTTCAGCTTGAAGGAAATATGGGAGATATCGTCGCCCTTTTTCTGGTAGGAGAAACAGACGTCATCGAATACCACATGCTCTTCTTCTGAAACGGCGGGCGATTCCACCACGGTCAAATCCTTACGGGTATACAGCACTTCACAGATACGGGCAGCAGAAGCGCTGCCGCGGGAATACATCACGAACAGCCGGGTGATGGAGAGCATCGCGTTCAGAATGATGGTGAAATAGCTCAGGAAAGCGATGATTGCGCCTACCTGTGTCACACCGCTGTTCACCCGGTATGCGCCCACTACCACGACCAGCGTCAGGCCGGTGTTCAAAAACAGGTTCATCAGGGGGTTGGTGATGCCCATGGTGATGGAAGCGCGGGTCTCACGCCGCACCACCTCGGAATTGACCTCGGCAAAATGCTGTTTTTCCTGTTCAGTGCGCGAGAGGGCCTTGATAACCCGGATACCGGAGATGTTTTCACGCACGGTGCGTACCATGGTATCCACGCCTCTTTGCAGATGCGTGTACATCGGCACACCTTTGCGGGTAACCAGCCACACCATCACGCCGATAAAGGGCATCACGGCAATCATGACCAGCGTGAGGATCGGCTCCATACTCATGGTGACGAACACGCCGCCCACCAACAGAATGGGCGCGCGCACGCCGAGGCGCTGCATCATGCCGATTACCTGGTTGACGTTATAGGTGTCGGTCGTCAGGCGCGATTCCAGCGACGGGATGGAAAAATAGTCGATCTGCCGGCTGGAAAGGGAAGAAATCTTGCTGAAAAGGTCGTGACGTATGGCCCGGGTGGTCTCTCTGGCCACGGCAGAAGCCATGCGGTTGGCGACGATGTTGTTTACCAGCGCAATCACAGAGCACAGCAGCATAGCGCCGCCCCACCAGTACACCATGGCGATATTTTTGGTGGGGACGACATCGTCGATAATATACGAAAGGATCATCGGGATCAGCAGTTCCACCACAGTTCCGGTGAATTTAAAGAAAAAGCCGCCCGCCATATGTAGAGCATGGGGCTTCAGGTATCGGAAAATTTCCCTCATCCGGCGTCGCCTCCTTTTTCACCGCCGCGCAGAGAACGCTGCGCGGCTTCGGCAGCGCGCGAAGTGATAAGCTCCAGCAAGGAAATGAGCTGCGCCTGTTCTTCCTCCGAAAAACCTTCCAGCAGGCACTGGTTCCATTCGCCCATCACCGCACGCACATGCGGCAGCAGCTCTTTCATTTTTTCTGTGGGAAATACCCGCAGCACGCGCCTGTCATCCGGGTCAGGCGAGCGGGTCAGATACCCGCCGGCTTCCAAAGAGGCCAGCTGCCGCGCAACATTGCTCTTGTTGACGCAGATTTCCCGCGTCAGTTCTTCCTGCGTGATGCCGGGGTTCTGGCAGATATGCAGGATATACGGGTGCTGGCAGTGGTTGATGCCGTATTCCCGCAGGCGGCTGTTGTATACAATCGCGTTGCTGCGGTGGATACGGTTGATGTACTTCATAATCCCCCTCAAAACAGTTCCTCCTCTCCCTATTGTTGCGTACGCAACGGTTACATTTATAGGTATAACCTATTTTGCAGAAAATGTCAAGGGAGCGATGCGAAAACACATCTGGAATGGATAAATTGTGGAAGAACCGGCACAATAAAACGAAAGAAAGATACGGGAGGTACTGCAATATGCAGGAAGAAAAGTTGCAGAACGGGCAGTTTTCCACTTCGTTGCTGGAAAACCTGGTGGTATTCCGGCGGGAATTCCAGGACAGCATCGACTTTGTCCAGCGCGAATTCCGCATTGGGGAAACAGCAGCAGCCATTCTTTCCATTGAAGGGCTGATTGATAAACGATTGATTGCACAGGGGATTTTGAAGCCGATTCTGGACGCGCCGATTTTGCAATTGGACGGCGATTCCAAGCTGCGGTATATCCGTGACCACGCGTTGGCCACTTCTGACCAGATACAGGTTGGCAGCTTTGAAGAAGCGCTCGACAAGATGATGTCCGGCTTTGCCGTGCTGGCGGTGGACGGGTGCGATTTTATGATTGCCTTCGGCGTACAGGGGTTCAGCTTCCGCTCGATTCAGGAGCCTTCCAACGAAAAGGGGCAGCGCGGTTCGCGCGAAGGGTTTGTCGAGCCGCTGCAAATCAATATTTCCATGATCCGCCGCCGGATGAAGACCCCGCAGCTGATGTTTGAGCGGCTGATTCTGGGCAGCGACAGCCATACCGCCGTGGCGCTGTGTTACCTGCGGGGAACGGTTTCTCCCGAGATTGTACAGCGTGTACGGCAGGCACTGCGCAGCGCACAGCTGGAGAGCGTGATGGCGGCCGGATATCTGATCCCCTTTTTGGAGCAGGGCGGCATTTTCAGCAGTGTGGGCCTGTCTGAGCGGCCCGATACGGTTTGCGGAAAAATCTCCGAGGGGCGCGTAGCGATTCTGGTGGACGGCGCCCCCAATGTCCTGCTGGTGCCGTACCTGTTCAGCGAGAATTTTCAGAGCTTTGACGATTACGCCAACCGGCCTTTTTACGCTGCTTTTACCCGGTGGCTGAAATATCTGGCTTTTACCATCGCGGTGTTCCTGCCGGGTTTTTTTGTCGCGGTCGGAACCTTCCACCCCGAGCTTTTACCCGAAACGCTGCTGATTAAAATTTCGCAGGCCGAAGCCAGCACGCCATTCCCATTGATGGCAGAGGCGATTATTCTGCATTTCATGTATGAAATTATGCGTGAAGCCGGGCTGCGCGTGCCCGAAACACTGACCCATGCTGTCAGTATCGTGGGCGCGCTGGTTATTGGCGAAACCGCCGTCAATGCGGGGCTGATCGGCGGGCCTACGCTGCTGGTAATCGCCATGACCGCTATTGCCGGGTATGTGGTACCGAAGCTGTATGAACCGATCGCCATCCTGCGCCTGCTGCTGATTATTGTGGGCGGGATTCTGGGAATCTGGGGGATTCTGCTGTGCACCGGCGCGGTGCTGCTGAATATCTGTTCCGAAAGCGCGTACCGTGTGCCGTTTACTGCGCCGCTTTCCCCGTTCCAGCTGCGCGATATGCGCGATGTGCTGATACGCGTCAGCTGGAAGGTGCTGGGCAAAGACCCCGAACTGATTCAAAATATGCCGGGCAGCGGCGTGAGAAGGGGGAAGAAGCATTGAGACAGGATGGAAAAATCAGCGCAGGGCAGCTGCTGATGCTGGCTTTCCTCACCCGCATTATCATCATGATCAGCATTGATTCCCAGCTTGCGGGGGGCAAAAACCTGCTCGACCTCTCCCTGTCTGCGGTGTGCTATCTGGGGTTGAACCTGGTGCTGATTCTGCCTGCATGGATGCTGCACAAACGGTACCCTGAGCTGGATTTACTGGACGCGGCTTCTTATGGGCTGGGAAAAGCGGGGCAAATCACGGCGCTTTTGTATGCAGCCTACTTCCTGTTTATGAACAGCTATTTTCTCACGCTGTTTGAGCAGTTTATGGAAGAAGAGGTAGCCCCCCGGCTGCCAGTGTGGCTGGTTTCGGCGGCAGTGCTGGCGGTCGCCTGCTACGGTGCGTTTTTGGGGCTGGAATCCATTGCCAGAACGGTTGGTTTTCTGTTTTTGCTGGCCTGTGCGGGGATGCTGTTTTTGCTGGTATCGCTCAACAGCGAACTGCGGTCAGAGAATTTTACACCGCTGTTATACGATGGCGCGGGGCAGACCGTACAGGGGACGCTGCTCTTTCTCTCGCGCAGTACCTTTTACAGTGTGCTGCCTATTTTGCTTCCAAGGACTACCGGAAGCGTGCGGCTGAAATATCTTTTGTGGAATGTGGGGCTGACGCTGTTCTTTATCGTGCTGATTGTAACCGTTTGCGGAACGCTGGGGCCGATGGCCGGTATCAAGGCGTTTCCGGTGTATACCATGTCTTCGCTGGCGCAGTCGGGGCCGTTCCAGCGGCTGGACGCTGTGTATATCGGCATCTGGATGATGGGGCTGTTTTTGACGCTTGCACTGGATTTGTATCTGGTGTGCGTCTGCATTTCCCATGTTTTCGGCAAAACGGCCGGCCGGATTTCCATCCTTGCGGGAGCGCTGGCACTGGTGGTCAGCACCAATACCATTTTTCAGACAGAAGCCGTGCAGCTTTCGGTTTTCCGCCTGGAATTTATCCTGATTGCCACCCTGCTCACGGGCCTGGTGATTCCCTGTGTGATTCTGGCGGCAGTGCGGAGAAAGGGGAAACAGCATGGACAGTAAAAAACGGTACTTTCTGGCTTCGGCAGGCATTGGAATTCTGGCAGTTGTTCTGCTGACAGCTTCCAATATCATGGGCGGCCAGATTCAGCTGAACCAGCGGATGCTGATTCAGGGAATCGGCGTAGACGCCCGGGAAGACGGCGTCCTGGTGTCGGTACACATCAGCGAGCCGCTGGAAGAGGGCAAGACCATGCTGGAACAGGCAGAGGGTGACACCGTGCTTTCCGCGCTGGATAATCTGGTGCAGCGCACAGGAAAGGTGCCGCTGTATTCCCATAATCTGGTGGTGGTGTTCGGAGAAGAGTGTGCCCGCACAGGGCTTGACCGGTATCTGGATTTTTTCGTCCGGTACTATGAAACGCGCCCTTCTGTCAGCCTGTTTCTGGCAGAGGGGGAAGCCCGCGAGATTTTTGAGTTTCAGAAAGAGGAACAGTATCTGGATGACGAAATACTGGTACGAATTGGCGAAAGCGGAAAAGAAAATGGCTGGACGGTACAGACGCGCGTAATCGATTTTGTCAACCAGCAGTATGGGGAAGGGAGCTCCCCGTATCTTCCGCAGCTTTCTATACAGGAGGACACGCTGGAAGCCACCGGCACCGCCGTGTTTAAAAGCGACGTATATTGCGGCACACTTTCACCGGAAGAAAGCCGGGTGCTGCTGCTTTTGACAAAACCTTTAAGCGGCGGGCAGATTGTCACGGAACTTCCGGAAGCGGGGAAAATCACGCTCAGTATCCGCAGCGGGAGTTCGGATATCCAGTCGGAAATCAGGGACGGCGCGCCATTTTTTACAATCAATGCATCTTTTGCCCTGTCTGTCAGCTCCATGGAAAAGGGCGTGACTGAAGAAGAGCCTTTTTTACAGACGCTTTCTTCCCAGCTGGAAGAAGAAATCCGGCAGCAGATTGAAAAAGTGCTGCAAAAAACATTGCAGCAGCTGCACACAGACCCGGTCGGGTTTGGACGCTTGCTGATGCAGCAGCAGACCGCATGGTGGAAGGCACACCGGGAAAATTGGGAAGACTGGATGGAAAAAGCCCAATTTTCTATCCAGACACAGGCAGAAGTTGGACGGATTGAAACGGAGTTTTTCCCGGCGGGGTAAGAAAGAGCTTTTTGAAATGATTCTGGACGAATATAGGGGAATCTGCTATAATAAAACCGATTCAAAAGCCGATAAGCTTGTGGGCGCATAGCATGCGCCCCTACATATAAATTTTAAAATTGGTTGAAACGTTTTCCCGCCGCCCCGGCGAGGGTAGGGGATTACCCTTTCTTCTGCGAGAAGAAAGGGGCGCAAAGAAGCGGAAAAGGGACCGCCTTGGTCCCTTTTCAAACCCCCACGAAGTTCCGGTGCA
>DVIY01000010.1 GCA_018710915.1 Candidatus Gallacutalibacter pullistercoris | reverse complement strand
CACATAAAGTGTGCATAGTATCTATAATAAAATTGTATTCAGATGGAGCCGCACCATTCTTGGATACATGTTCTACCCTCCTCAATATACCCCTCAAGTTTTTAAAGGAAAAGGGCCGGCCGCACCGGTCCTTTTTCTTTTTTATTTTTTTCAGTGAATATTTCTCTGTCAACAGGCCAGAATAATCACGACAAATCCAATCAATGCAAAGCGCCTGCCCAATCAATCGCCGGTACCAGGGAAGCTTCCGGCAAGGCGCGGAAAGGCCTGATGAATATGAGAAATAATCATTATCCATCCAACGGAAAAAAACGTCAGAACCGCGGCTTTGCCATTGCGGCTGGTATCTGCCTGATCGCCATTGGCGCTGCCGCCTGGTCTGCCTATGACAGCGTAGTGCAGGAACCTTTGAGCACCGAATCAGAAGTCTCTATCAGCGAAACGGTTCCAAGTGAGGACGGTATTTCATTGAGCTCTCCTACCCCTGCACCTGAAGAAGAAGCTGCTGCAAAGCCGGCTTCCACCCCCTCCCCAGTGCCCGAAGCAACTCCTGAAGCAACTCTTTCAGCAGATATTGTATCCATCGAAAATATGGAGCTTTCTTTCCCTGTAGGGCAAAAAGTTCTGAAACGCTTTAGTGACGCTACCCCTGTCTATTCCAATACGATGAAAGATTGGCGGGTGCATAACGGCGTTGATTTCGAAGCAGAGTCCGGACAAAGCGTAAAAGCGATGGCACAAGGCACTGTAAAAGAAATTTTACAGGATAGTATGCTCGGAAATGTGGTGGTTATTACACACGGGGACGCCGATGCCTGGTATTGCGGTCTTGGCAGCAAGGTGCTGGTAAAAAAGGGAAGCCGTGTTTCTGCTGGTGATGAGATTGGCACTGTTGGCGTGTGCCCTGCGGAATCTGCTGACGCCTCGCATTTCCATCTGGAAGTCCATCGTGGAGAAGAAATTCTGGACCCGCTTGCACTGCTGATGAAAGAAGAAAATTAAAAGCCCTGCCCCCGTCTCCGATCAGGGGCACGCCATTTTGAAAAGCCGGCTAACCTGCGTGTTAGCCGGCTTTTTTATGTTTTGATGTACATTTTTTTAATGTTAATATGCAATTATTACAAAAGTTTCTTTTAATTTATTCATTATTTATTAACATTTTATACATGAGATGTTCCCATAAATCCTTTCAAATAGAATATACTTAATAATGGAATGTCTGTATATCCTGAAAATACAGGCGGACCAATTATGGAAGAAAGGAGGCTTCCAGGTGAAAAAGAAGCAAAAAGCCCTGCCGAAACGCTGTTCCATTCTGGTGTGTGTGACCGGGCAGAGGGATTGCGACCGCCTGATTCAAACCGGACGCCGTCTGGCAGATTCCCATCAGGTGGAACTGCAGGTGCTTTGCGTTCAGCCTGTCTCAGCCGGCTATGACGCCAACGGGGAAGAACTCGAATATCTCCGCCTGACCGCCCGCGACGCCAATGCGGAAATGACAGTTTTTTTCCATGATGATGCGGCGTTGATTGCCGTGGGGTTTATTAAGCAGGTCGGCGCGATTCATGTGGTCACCGGCATGGCTGAAACCCCCCTGAACGGGTTTATCGATACAATCCATCGGATGGTTCCTTCCATCCCCGTATCTATGGTTTCAAAAGAAGGAATTATCTATAACATATGTCCGGGTTCTGCGGATTGCGGCGGTACTCTCACCACAGTTCCGCAAGCACCTTGACAAAATTTTTACCGGCTGAAAGCAGCGTGACTTTTTCACCTGTTTTCGGCCGGTCCCTTTTTGCCTGTATCCGTATTGTAATTTTCATGTAAAAGGAATACAATAACGGTTGTAAAGAATTTCCTGACAGAAGGTCAGCAGAAAATGAGAAGAGGAGTGTATGCATGAAACGAACATATGAAATCGATATGTGCAACGGGCCGCTGCTTGGAAAAATCCTGAAATTTTCCGTTCCGCTTATGTTGTCGGGTGTTTTGCAGCTGTTGTTTAACGCCGCAGATATTGTGGTTGTCGGACAGTTTACCGGCAGTGAAGCTTTGGCTGCTGTGGGTTCTACCGGTGCGCTGAATAATTTGATTGTCAATATATTTCTGGGCCTTTCCATCGGCAGCAGCGTATTGACAGCGCGTTATTACGGGGCACAGGATTTTGATGATGTGCAGGATGTTGTACATACCTCCATGCTGCTCAGTGCAGTCTCGGGTGTTGCGCTGATTTTTATCGGCATCCTGCTTGCCCCTCTGCTTCTGGAACTGATGGGCACGCCGGACAATGTGCTCAATCAGGCGGTTCTGTATATGCGCATTATTTTTATCGGTATGCCTGCCATGATGATTTATAATTTTGGCGCTGCCATCCTGCGTGCAGTAGGAGATACACAGCGCCCCCTTATATTTCTGTTAATCGCCGGTGTTGTCAATGTCATTTTAAACCTCTTTTTTGTGATCGTTTTTCACATGGGGGTTGCAGGTGTTGCACTGGCAACGATTATTTCTCAGTGCATTTCTGCCGCGCTGGTTGTATTGTGCCTGATGCGCAGTAACGGATGTTACCGGATGTACCTGAAAAGGCTCCACATTTCTAAGGATAAGCTCTTGCCCATTATCCGAATCGGTCTTCCTGCCGGAATTCAGGGGGCTGTATTCTCTATCTCAAATGTATTGATTCAATCTTCTATCAATTCTTTTGGTTCTGTTGCAATGGCTGGCAATACGGCTGCTTCCAACATCGAAGGTTTCGTCTATACTTCCATGAATTCTCTGTATCAGGCTTCCCTCAGCTTCACCAGTCAGAATATCGGCGCCCGCAAGGTTCATCGAATTGTTCCCATTTTGATTCGATGCCTGGCATGTGTAATCGCCGTCGGCGTAGGTCTGAGTACTATTGTGCTTCTGTTCGGCACACAACTGCTCGGCATCTATTCAAACGAAGCCGACGTCATTCAATACGGGCTGGGACGTTTAAGTGTGGTATGCACCACCTACTTCCTGTGCGGTATGATGGATGTCACCTGTGGTTCAATTCGAGGGATGGGATATTCTGTAGCGCCTACTATTGTGTCATTGGCCGGCGCATGCGGATTTCGAATCCTCTGGATTTTTACGTTCTTTGTCTGGAACCGTTCTCTTTTCACGCTATATCTTTCCTACCCCATCAGCTGGATTATCACTTTTGCCGCACATCTGATTTGCTTTATTATTTTCTTCCTGCAATGGAAGAAGAAAAACGAGATGTGG